>JAKAAV010000041.1 GCA_021802185.1 Chloroflexota bacterium
GCGCGGCACGACCGAGACGTTCTCCGCGATCGTCTCGTGCGGGAACAGCCCGACCTGCTGGATCACGTAGCCGATCCCGCGGCGAAGCTCGACCGGGTTCTGCGCGGCGATGTCCTGCCCGTCGATCAGGATGCGGCCGGCCGTCGGCTCGATGAGCCGGTTGACCATCTTGAGGCTCGTGGTCTTGCCGCACCCCGACGGGCCGACGAGGACGCATGTGGCGCCGGCGGGGACGGAGAAGCTCAGGTCATTGACGGCGGCGGGTCCGTCAGACCGGCCGCCGTACTGCTTGCTGACGTGCTCGAAGGCGACGGTGGCGGCGCGATGCGTGGCGCGGGATCGGTCGGTCGTCGATGTGGACAGCGCGGGGTCCTCGGGTGCGTACGGCATCCATCGTACCGGCTGTCCCCGCGGCCGCTCCCGAACCCGCCGGCCCGACCAGCACGCGAACCTCGGCCGGAGCCGCTCACGCCGAGCCGGCCCCGCCGCCGCCGCCCGCCGCGATCAGGGGCGCTCGGCGACCTCGAAGCCGGCGAGCCGCCACACCGCGAGGACGGTCGCGGCTCCCGCGACGAGCGCGCCGAGGCCGACGGATCCCGCCAGCGACAGGTGCGCCGGCAGCGCGGATGGCTGGATGGGGTCGAGCGCGGCCGCCACCCCGAGCACGTACTGGTGCACGCTCGCGAGCCGCGTGCCCGCGAACAGCCCCGCGATCACGCCCTCCCACAGGTACACGTAGATGAGCCCGACGATCAGGGCGTGGGTGGTGAACAGGCTGAGCACGACCGCGATCGTCGCGTAGATCAGCGCACCCCATGCGATCCCGACGACCGAGGCGACGACCAGCCCGTAACCCGCCGAACCGGGCAGCGAGACGAGCAGCGCGACGGCCGCGGAGACGCCGACGATCACCGTGGTCGTGGTCGCGGCGACCAGGATCTTGGCGGCGACGATCTCGCGCCGCGGGACGGGCCGCACGAGCAGGTAGACGATCGTGCCGTCCTCGATCTCGCCGCCGAGGACAGAGGTCCCGAAGATCAGCGCCACGAGCGGCAGCAGCGTCGTGACGACGATGCCGTTGAGGAGATCGGCCGACCAGCCCTGCGGGTCCTCGCCCGACACGAGCCGGTAGATGACCGCCACGAGCACGGGGATCGCGCCGGCGAGCACGGCGATGACCGCCCGCCGGCGGCCGAGCGCCTGGCGCATGGTGAGCACGAACAGCTGGCGGAAGACCCCGTTGCGGCCCATCAGTGCCTGCCCGTCCGCACGGGATGGCGGCCCGGTCGCCGCGCCACCGGCCCGGCCATCAGCCGGCCACCAGGTAGCTGAACACCGATTCGAGGGTCTCGTCGGTCGGGCGCAGCTCGTACAGGGAGACACCCGCGGAGGCTGCGACGCGCGCCACGAGGCGCGTGAACGAGCCGTAGTCCGCCGCGCGCACGTCGAGCCCGCCGTTCGCGATCTGGACGCCCAGCACGGCGTCCTCCGTGAGGAGCCGGGCGGCGATCGCCCGGTCGTCGCTCGTGCGGAGCGTGAACGTGTGGGGCCGGTCGGTCATGAGCCGCCGGATCGCGCGGTAGTCGCCGGCGGCGGCGAGCCGTCCCGCGACCATCACGAGGACCTGCTGTGCGAGCCGCTCGACCTCCTCGAGGATGTGGGACGAGAACAGGATCACGCGTCCCTCCCGGGCCATCCCGTCGAGGAGCGTCATCATGTGCAGGCGTTGCCGCGGGTCCATCCCGTTGAACGGCTCGTCGAGCAGCAGGATGCGGGGGTCGTGCACGAGCGCCGCCCCGAGCTTCACGCGCTGGCGCATGCCCTTCGAGTAGCCGGCGATCGGCCGGTCCGCCGCCTCCTCCATGTCGACGAGCGCGATCGCGCGCCGCGCCGCCGCCTCGGGATCCGGGAGGCGGGCGAGTCGGGCGGACAGCAGGGCGAACTCGCGGCCGGTCAGGAACCCGTACGCGGCGTCCCGCTCGGGAGCCAGGGCGACGTGCCGGTAGATCGCGGGGTGTTCGCGGGCGGGCTGACCCTCGACGAGCACGGCTCCGCTCGACGGGGCCAGGAGCCCGGCGAGCATGTTGAGCAGCGTCGACTTCCCGGCTCCGTTCGGGCCGAGGAGGCCGGTCACCCCGGGTCCGACCGCGAAGGTCACGTCGTTGACGGCGACGACGTTGCCGTACCAGCGGGCGGCGTGGACGGCCGCGAGCGGCGCGGTCGAGGGGTCGAACGGGGGTCGGCTGGGTTCGGCCACGTCTCCCGGCCCTCCCCAGAGCGTCCCCGGGCGCCGTTCGCCCGCCGGGCCGCTCACGCCGCGATCCTGTGGAAGCGCCGCAGGACGACGGCGATCCCGATGGCGGCATAGACGAGCGCCGCCAGCACGTAGACCCAGCCGGCGAGGTCGGCGCGCGCCAGCGCGTCCTCGGGGGCGGTGCCGAAGAACCACCGGACGGCCCCGTCACCGACGAGCGAGGGGCTCAGCAGGACGGCGTCGTGGGTCCACGACGTGAACTGGGAGGCGGCGGCAGTGGGGGGCGGCGTGATCGACGCGATGAGCGAGCCGAGCCCGTCGGCGATGAACCAGTACGCGACGATGCCGCCCGTCGCGTACGCCCGGCGCGGTGTGAGCGACGCGATCGCGAGCGCGACGCCCGTGACCTGCAGTGCGACGACGATCCCGCTGCCGAGGATCAGCCCGGGCTGGTCGGCGTTGTTCGAGAGGTACGACACGGGGTCGGACCGGACGAGCGCCGTGCCGAGATACAGCACGAACTCGGGGATCAGCGCGATCGCGAGCATCGCGGTGAGCAGCGCCGCGAGCCGCGCGACGGCGTAGTCGCGGCGCTCGAGCGCCCGCGAGAAGTACAGCGACAGGACGTGGTGCCGCTGGTCGCGGCTTCCGAGCTCGGGGGCGACTGCCGCGCCGAACAGCACCATGACGGTGCCGACCAGCGAGAAGTAGTTGTCCAGCCTGACCGGGCGCAGCGCCTCCCCGGCGAGCGCGGTCACGCCGAGCTCGATGAGCGCGGGCACGAGCGCGATCGCGAAGAGGCCGATCGGGATCACCTTCGAGCGGGTGCTGCGCCCGATCCCGAACGACGCCGCCAGGCCGTGCAGGTACAGCGACCGGAAGGCGTACGCCCTCCCCAGCCGCTGACCGCGGTAGCGCTGGTACCCGAGGTCGTAGATGCTCCCCGAGGTGCCGATGCGATCGGCGGAGACGGCGCCCGGCCCGTCGGCGCTCATCGACGATCCCGCTGGCCGGCGGGCGCGGCCTGTGTGGTCGACGGCGCCGGGGCTGCCGCCGCGCGCTCGTCCGACCGCATCTGCTCGTCGCCCGTCGACGCGACGAACGGCGCCTCGCCGCGGAACAGGTCCTCGAGCTGGTGGCGCCGCTGCTCGACACGCACGAGCGGAAGCCCGAGCTCCGCGACCGCGTCGCGCACGAGGTCGTAGGGCGGCGGTCCGTCCAGGTCGACGAGGACCGTGCGGCCCTCGCGGGTCACCGCGCGGCCCGCGTTCGCGAGCGCCCCGGCCAGCCGGTCGGCACCGTCCTCGACCTCCACGGTCAGGACGCGCGTGAGCGCGGTGAACCGGGCCAGCGGCGCCGACGCCACGAGGCGGCCGGAGTCGATGGCGACGAGGTGGTCGCACACGCGTTCGACCTCGCCGAGGAGATGCGACGCCATCACGATGGCGATGCCGAAGTCCGTGCCGACACGCCGGACGAGCGCGAGCATCTCGTCCCGCCCAGCGGGGTCCAGCCCGGACGTCGGTTCGTCGAGGAACAGCAGGGCGGGATCGTGCACGAGGGCCTGCGCGAGCTTCACCCGTTGCTGCATCCCCGTCGAGTACCCGCCGATCGGCCGGTAGCGCTCCTCGTACAGCCCGACCAGCCGCAGCGTCTCCGCCGCGCGCTCGCGTGCCGCGTCCGCCGGCAGCCCGCTCATCCGCGCCATGTGCGCGACGAACTCGGTGCCGCTGACGTCCGGCGGCAGGCAGTCGTGCTCGGGCATGTACCCGACGCGCTGCCGGATGCGGCTACCCTGGGTCGCGGTGTCCATGTCGAGCACCATCGCGCGGCCCGACGTCGGCGGCACGAGGCCCAGCAGGATCTTGATCAGCGTCGACTTCCCGGCGCCGTTCGCCCCGACCAGACCCACGATCCCGCCGTCCAGCTGGAGCGTGATCCCGTCGAGCGCGATCGCCCCGGGATACCGCTTGGTCAGGCTCTCCGTCGCAATGAGCGGCATGGCGACAGCATGGCGCATCCGCGACCCCGAGGTCGAGGCGTCCGGTCACCACGCGCGACCGGGAGGGCGCCGTCTTCGTGCGGAAGCGCAGCGGCGGGGACACGCGCCGGCCGGGATCGCCCGGGAACAGGTCCGTGGGCGCGTCGCGCGCGGCCGCGCGTCCCGCCACGTCCCGTGGGCTGCTGTCCCGCCGGCGGCGGGCGGCCGGCTCCTCGGCGGCGGCCCGTAGAATGCCCGGCGTGGATTCCCGCCATCTGACGCCCGCGGAGGCCGAGCGCGCCCTCGCCGTGGCCGTGTCCGCGGCGCATCTCGCCGGCCGCGAGGAGCTGGAGCGCCTCGGCCGCGTCGAGCAGGTCCGGCGGAAGAGCGCCCGGGACGTCGTCACGGAAGTCGACCACCTCGCCGAGCGGCTCATCCTCGACGCGATCCGGGCGGCGTTCCCGGGCGACGCGATCCTGGCCGAGGAGTCCGGTGAGCACGCGGCCGCTGCGGGCGCGCGCCCGACGGCGGGCACGGGCAGGGCCTGGATCGTCGACCCGCTGGACGGGACGGTGAACTACGCGAACGCCATTCCGGTGTTCGCCGTGAGCGTCGCGCTCGCCGTCGACGGACGCCCCTGTGTCGGAGTGGTGTTCGATCCGGTCCGCGACGAGCTGTTCACGGCGATCGCGGGGGAGGGGACGCGGCTGAACGGCCATCCCGTCGCGAACCCCGACAAGGCGGACATGGGCGACTACGTCATCGGGCTCGGGTACGCGCCGCGAGACTGGCACTCGGACCTGGGCGAGCTCCGGCGCAGCGTGCGGGCCTCGCGCCACCTGGGCTCGGCGGCGCTCGAGGTCTCGTACGTTGCCGCCGGCCGTCTCGATGCCTGCATCCACCCGACGGGCATCTCGAACTGGGACGTCGCGGCCGCGGGCCTCATCGCGGAGGAGGGCGGAGCCGTGGTCACGACGGCGGACGGCGAGCCGTGGTTCGACCTGTCGCGCCCGTCGACGTCGATCGGGATCCTCGCCGCGCCGGCGCGACACCACCGCGCGCTGCTCGACCTGTTCCTGGCGTCCGGCCGAAGCTGACGCTTCGGGTGAAGCTGACGCTTCGGGCGGCGCCCGGCCGTGCGGCCCGGCGCCCCGGCGCGCGTGAGCCGGAGCGCGCGGGCTCTCAGCCCGGCAGTGTCTCGTCGACGGAGAGGACCCGCGGGTCCGTCAGCGCGTGCACGAGACTCGTGCCCGGCGCCTCCAGGGCTTCGCAGATCGCGGCGTCCACGTCGCGGTCGTGCTCGACCCGGATGCCGCGCGCGCCGCAGGCTTGCGCCACGCGGGCGAAGTCGATCCGGCCGAGGTCCGTCCCGGCCACGCGACCCGGGTGCGCGCGTTCCTGGTGCATCCGGATCGTGCCGTACATGCCGTTGTCGAACGCGACGACGGTCAGCGGGAGTCGCTCGCGGACGGCCGTCTCGAGCTCGGCCATCAGCATCGCGAGGCCCCCGTCGCCCGCGAGGGCGATCGCTCGTCGCGGGCGCCCCTCGACGTCGCGCGCGGCGATGCCGGCCCCGATCGCCGCCGGAAGCGCATACCCCATCGCGCCCGACGTCGGCCCGAGGAACCGCGCGCCCGGCGGAAGGCGCAGGTGGCGAGCCGCCCAGCCGGCGAAGTTGCCTGCGTCCGTCACCACGATCGCGTCCGGGGGCATCCGTCGGGCGAGCGCTCCGACGATCGATGCCGGGTGCACCGGGTCGCCAGGGTGCCGGGGACCGGTCTCGGGCAGCTCGGACGCCGCGAGGTAGGCGGCCCGATCGCCGGCGATCTGGCCGGACCGATCCGGCGGCCGCAGGCCGGGATCGGCCCGGAGCAGCTCGAGCGCCGACGTGAGGAACGCGCGAGCGTCCGCTCGCAGCGACACCGCTGGCGGGCGGGGACGTGCCCCGGGCAGCGGCTCGACCGGCGCGGTTGGCCGCTCGACCCCCTCGTTCCCCGAGGCCTGCCGTTCGGGCGCGGCGGGCAGCGGCTCGACGTCGACGTGCAGCAGCGTCGTCGTCTCCGCGGGCACCGCGTACTCGAACGTCGCGACCTCCGAGAGGCGCGTCCCGAGCGCGAGGACGACGTCGGCGTCGAGAAGCTGGCGCCGGACGTTTCGCGGCGCGGACAGCCCGGTCGAACCGAGGTAGCGAGGCGAATCGTTGGGGAAGACGTCGGGGCGGCGCCACGCCGACATCACGGGCACGTCCGCGGCTTCCGCGAACGCGACGAGGTCGGCGACCGCGCGTGCGCGGAGGACGCCCGCGCCGGCGAGCACGACCGGGCGCCGGGCGGTCACGAGCCGCCGGAGGATCGTTGCGACGGCCTCGCGGTCCGGCGTTTCCGGTCCGGCGGACGGCACGCCGAACGCGTCCGGCGTCGCGTGACCCGTCGAGTTCTCCTCGCCGGCCTCCTCGAGCAGCACGTCCTCGGGGAGCGAGAGCAGCACGGGCCCCGGCCGGCCGTCTGTCGCCTGCCGGACGAGCGCCGCGACGGCCTCGCCGATGGTCGCAGGATCGTCGAGCTCCGCCGCGGCCTTGCACAGGCCGCCGAACGTCGAGACCAGGTCCGCCTCCTGGAACGCCTCGCGGCCCCGCAGGCTGCGTGGCACCTGGCCGGCGATCGCCACCAGCGGCGCCGAGTCGGCGCGCGCCGTGTGGAGTGCGATCGACAGGTTGGCCGTCCCGACCGCCCGGGTGACGAGGCAGACCGCGGGCCGCCCAGTGAGCTGCGCGTAGCCCTCGGCCATGAAGCCTGCGCCCGCCTCGTGTCGCGTCGCGACGAGCCGGATCGACGAGTCGCGAAGCGCGTCGAGGACCTCGAGGAAGCTCTCCCCGGGGACGGTGAACGCGTGCCGGACACCGCCACGCTCGAGCGAGTCGACGACGCGGCGGCCGGCGGTCAGGCGTGGCATGTCCGCGCGATGGTACCCGGCGGGCAGACGCGGATGCGGCGCGACGTGTAGCGTGTCACCGGCAGCGTGCGGCTCCGTCGCGCGGCGGGCGGCGAGCACCTGCGCACCCGGCGGTCTCGTGCGCGTTCGCATCATCGACAACCCCTGGTCGTTCCGCGGCCCGTACCCCGTCCACCGCGTCCTGCCCGTCCTCCGGCGGGCGGGGTGGTCGGTCGACGTCGTCCACCGGACGCGGCTGCTGAGCGTCCGCCGCCAGGTCGAGGAGGCACTCGACGCGGGCGCGTCGCTGGTCGTCGGGGCCGGCGGCGACGGGACGCTGCGCGACGTGGCCGACGTGCTGGCCGGTCGCGATGCCGCCCTCGGCGTCCTGCCCGGCGGGACGGCGAACCTGTGGGCACACGAGCTCGGCGTCGCGGGATCTCCGGAACACGCGGCGAGAGGCCTCGTCGACTCCGATGTCAGGCGGATGGACATGGGACGAGTCGTCCATCCCGACGGCCGGTTCATCCGGTTCCTGTTGATGGCCGGCGTGGGGATCGACGGGCTCATGCTCGACCACACCGACCCCCGGCTGAAGGTCCGTCTCGGCGCCGCGGGAATCGCGGTCGGCGCGCTGCGCGCGATCCCCGACTACCGGCCGTTCGACGTGCAGCTCTCCGTCGACGGACGGCCGGCATGGGAGGGCCGCGTGCTCCAGGTGATCGTCGGCAACTCGCGGCTCTATGCGAACGTCGTCGACGCGACACCCGACGCGCTGGTCGATGACGGCCTGCTCGACGTGACGATCATCCCTTCCGGCGACCTGCAGCTGGCGGTCCGGCTCGGATGGTCGCTCGCGCTCCATCGCCGGCCCGACGGCGACGTGCCGCGCTTCCGGGGGCGGGAGCTCGAGCTGCGGACTGCCGTCGCGCCGCCGATGGAGGTGGACGGCAGTCACGTCCGGCGGGAGTCGCTCGAAGGGGCGGGGGATCGGCCGTACCGGATCGTTGCCGAGCCGCTCGCGGTCGCCGTCCGCGTGCCGACCGACTACCGCGGCCAGCTGTTCGGTCGCGCGCCGGCGCGCTGATTCCCGGTAGGGCCGCTCCCACCGGTCCTCGTTGCGCGGCTCCCACCGGCGCCGCCCGACGAGCCACCGCCCGTCACTGCGGCAGGAGCGGCCTGACGCGGCCTACTCGGCCCAGCGCGGGACGCGCGACTCCAGGTGCGGCGCTCCGAGCACTGCGACCAGCAGCGAGAACGGCTCGCGCGGGACGCCTCGCCAGGCCAGGTCATCGAGGGTCTCCGTCAGCGGGACGTCGAGCCGGAGCGTCGCGAGCTCGCGGTAGAGGTCGGCGTCGGCCCGGCAGTCGCGGAGCGTCGCCGCCAGCACGGTCGTGTTTCGCAGCGGCACGTCCCAGTCGCGGCCATCGGGCGGGATCGCCTCGAGGTGCCGGTACCGCGCCAGCACCGCGGACGCGCTCGACTTTCCCCAGCCCCGCAGGCCGGGGAAGCCGTCGGCCGCGTCGCCGACCAGTGCCAGCCAATCGGGGATGCTCTCGGGCTCCACGCCGAACTTCGCCCGGACCGCGTCGGCGTCGATCGTGCGCTCGTGCCGCCGGTCGAAGCACACGACCCGGGCGTCCGGGCGCACGCACTGCGCCATGTCCTTGTCGGGCGAGAGGATCACGACGCGGTCGACGTCCGGCGCGTCCGCCCAGCGCGCCGCCGCCGTGGCCAGCGCGTCGTCGGCCTCGAACTCGACCATCGGCCACACGACGAGCCCGAGCGCGCGAAGCGCCGTCTCGGCGAGGGCGAACTGCGCGAGCAGCACGGGGGGCATCCCGGCCTCGGTCTTGTAGCCTGCGTACCGCTCGTTCCGCCACGACCGGATGACGTGGTCGGTCGCGCACGCGAGGTGCGTGACGGCGGGATCTCGGAGGAGCCGCAGCACGCTCTCGACGAGCCCGACGGTCGCGCCGACGGGCCGCCCGGACGGGTCGTCGACGGGCGGACGCCCGAAGTGGGCCCGGAACAGCTCGTACGTCGCGTCGAGCAGGTGGAGCTGCATCGGCGGACGGTAGCACGGCGGTCCACGGCCGATCGGCCGATCGGCGACGGCGGAGCGGCGACACCTGAGACTGCGTGGCCGACGCGACCCCGGTGCCCGAGGGGGACACGAACGGCGCCGGGTCCCTTGCCGAAGTCGCGGCGCGGGGGACGATCGGCCCACGTCCCGTCGACGCTTCGGCACCCGACATGGCCGGTCCGGAAGCCTCACCATGAACGGTCATGACCGCGGCGATCCTCCCCGGACCCATTGCCGACGTCCACGCGCGCCCCACCGTCGACGTGGCGGCGGCGCTCGACGTCGACCCCTCCACGGGCCTGACCACCGGCGTCGCCGAGCAGCGCTACGTCCTCGCCGGACCCAACGAGCTCGAGCGGGTCACGCGTCCGTCACTGCTCTCGATCGTCTGGGACAGCTTCACCGAGCCCTTCATCCTCCTGCTGTTCTTCGCGGGGGCGCTCGCCGTCGCGCTCGGCGAGCTTCGTGACGGGCTCTTCGTGCTGCTGATGATCGGCCCGATGGTGGGCGCCGACGTCATCACCGAGTACCGCGCGGAGCGGGCGCTGGAGGCCCTGCGGGAGGCGGTGGCGCCCATGGCGCGCGTCCGCCGCGATGGGGCCGTCTCCGAGATCCCGGCCGCGATGCTCGTGCCCGGCGACGTCGTGCTGCTCCGCGTCGGAGACGTCTCGCCCGCTGACCTGCGGCTCGTCCGGACCGCTGGGCTCGCGTTCGACCGCAGCGCGCTCACCGGGGAGTCGCTGCCCGAACCGGGCCGCGTCGATCCCGACGCGCCCGAGGCGCCGCTCGCCGAGCGCCACGCGGTCGCGTTTGCCGGCACCAGCGTCGTGTCGGGCCGGGGCGAGGGCATCGTCGTGGCGACCGGGTTGCGCACCGAGTTCGGCC
This sequence comes from Chloroflexota bacterium, assembly GCA_021802185.1. GTDB lineage: Bacteria > Chloroflexota > Limnocylindria > Limnocylindrales > CSP1-4 > JAJYNJ01. The sequence continues at coordinate 10,138 of JAKAAV010000041.1, forward strand.
GGATCTCGAAGGCGCTGGCCGGGCAGGACCGGCGGCGGTCGCCGCTCCAGCGCGAGCTCGACCGGCTCGTCCGGATCCTGCTGGTCGTCGCCGTCGGCCTCATCGCGATCACGACCGGGCTCGGGTTCGCGCGGGGCAATCCCGCGACCGACAATCTCATG
>JAKAAV010000042.1 GCA_021802185.1 Chloroflexota bacterium
CTCCAGCAGTTCTTCAAGTGGCTGGCGGCTGAGGGCGAGATCGAGGCGAGCCCGATGGCGACCATGCGCCCGCCCATCGTGCCCGAGACTCCCCCACCCGTCCTGCGCGAGGACGACCTGCGGAAGCTGCTCGATGCCTGCGCCGGCACCGGCTTCGAGGACCGCCGCGACAACGCGATGATCCGGCTCTTCCTCGACACCGGCATGCGCCGCGGCGAGCTCGCGCGGCTGAAGATGGAGGACGTCGACCTCGACCAGGAAGCGGCGGTCGTGATGGGCAAGGGCCGCCGGCCCCGAGCCTGTCCATTTGGCCACAGGACCGGCCAGGCTTTGGATCGGTACCTGCGCGCACGCTCAAGACGGCCCGACGCCGGCGAGCCCTGGCTGTGGCTCGGCAAGCGCGGCCGGCTGACCGAGACCGGCGTCGAGCAGGCGATCAAGCGCCGCGGCCGCGAAGCCGGCCTGCCCGACATCCATCCCCACCAGTTCCGGCACACGTACGCCCACCAATGGCTCGCGGCCGGCGGCACCGAGGGCGACCTCATGCGCCTTGCCGGCTGGAAGAGCCGCCAGATGCTCGCCCGCTACGGCGCCTCGGCCGCGGACGAGTGGGCCGGCGAGGCCTACAAGCGCCTCAGCCCGGGCGACCGGCTGTAGGTTCGGGCGCGCTGATTCGGAGTCCGGGCGCTGTCACACTACCTGTCACAGCCTCGCGATAGCTTTGACCCGCGCGATCTACGCTCGTGGACGACCCCGCTAGCGTCGAACGCTTCACCCACGCTTCCCTGTCGTCGCCGTCGTTGACGTTCGCTCGGCGACATTCCAGCGTGCGCGCAGCCAGGTCATGCCCACCGGCTACGACGCCAACGTCTGCCTGCGGCGCCTCGTCAAGGCGGGCCGCATCCGACGGATCCGCGCTGGCCTGTACGTGGTCCGCGATCCTGCCCCGAGACACCGGCGATCGCCATCGCCAGCGGCATCTTCGTCGAAGCCCCCCACTACGTCACGACGGATGCTGCCCTTGCTCACCATGGTCTGATCGACCAGCCGATCACGACGATCACGGTGGTCCTGCCGCGCATTCGCCGCTCGTTCGCCATCGACCCGACCACGACGCTGCGGCCGGTGACGCTCGACGAGAACCGCGTCCGCGAGGCCGACGCGTATCAAACAACGGTCGATGGCTTCGGCATCCGCGTCGCGTCGCGCGAGCAGGCCGTCGTCGACGCGCTCGCCGAGCCAAAGTGGATGGTCTACGGCGATCTCCTCCCTGAGGTCCTCGCCGCCTTCTCTGACGACGAGATCAAGCGGACGGCGACCGGGACCCTGGCTCGGACGACCGCGGCGGCTCAGCGGCTCGGCTACCTCCTCGAGGAGGCGCAACGGCCACTGCCGTCGGGACTCGCCAACCTTCGGCCAGTCCGGGCGGTCCGACTCCGCCCGCAGAACCGCTCCCGAGGTCGCTACTCGACGCGCTGGCGCATGTATGGCTGACACGCCAGGACGTTGGAACCTCTGGGCTCGGGTGAACCCGACGTGCCATCTGATGGCTTGACATTTTTGACACTTCGCGATAGGGTGCCCGAACCATGACGCTCGCGAACCGCACCCGAACCGTTGACGAGGAACTCCGGACTGCGCTTGACGATGTCCGAGCCATCGATCCCGCGCTCGGGAATCGCGTGGCCACGCTCATCGAGGAGCGCGAAAGGTCGCGCGACACCGAGTACCTGACGAGCACCGAGGCTGCGGAGGCGCTTGGGGTAAGCCGCAACACCGTGAAGAAGTGGGCCCGCCTCGGCTACCTGCACGACGCGTATCGCACCGACGGGGGCCATGTTCGGATCCCGCGTCGCGAGGTTGACCGTGTGGCCAGGCTGGAGCGTCTCACGGCCGAGACGCCTGAGCCGATAGGACCAGCGCCCGAGGCTGACGAGACCGCGGCCTTGCCTTGGCGGTCGTAGTTCGACCGCGCGCGGTACTCGACACCAGCGCACTCTGGGGGCGTGGCCCTCGGAGTGAGTTGATCCGCGCTCTCGATGCCGGGCGCTTCGAAGGGCTCTGGTCGGAATGGATCCTCGGCGAGCTCTACTACGGCCTCGCTTGGGACTGGGCCGCGAACAAGGGTACGGATGACACGCAGCGGCGGGCGATGTCGGCGTCGGCGCACGCAATGCTGCGGCTGCTGATCCCTCGGCTGGAAATCGTCACTCTCCGCCGCGGTGCGATCGATCCGTGGCCGTCTCTCCGCGATCAGGACGATGAGCCGGTGTGGGCGACGGCTGTCCTGGGTCGTGCCACGCATGTCGTGTCGATGAACACGCACGACTTCCCTCCGAATGCGGCTGCTCAGGGTGAACCGCCCCGACACGTGTGGGAAGGGATCGAGTACCTCGAACCGCAGGCGTTCCTCGCGATGATCTGGGCGGATGATCCGACCGACGACGAGGAGTAGGGCGGCAACCGGTCCGTCACTGCGTGGCCGCGGTCAGCTGTTCCAGAAAGCCCGCTGTTCCGCACGCTGTGGAACAGCGGTCACCGCCGGATCGCGTGCCCGTCGCAAAGCCGAAGCTCCCGCGCTTGGGCGACCAGCCCCTCTTGCCCGGTGGACTCCCTCGGCAGGGGCGATCGAGTCGAGCACGGCGGGCGGGACCTCGGCGCCGCTGACACTGGGTAGGGCCTTTGCCTCTTCCCATTCCGCTCATGTCGTTCGGAAGCCGTCACGTGTGCAGGCTCGTCCGTGGTGCCGTAGATCGTGCCCGAAGGTACTCGAGGGCCGCCCCCCGCCCCACCGCCGTAAGTGACGTGACGTTCGGACCGCTCGGATGCCCGTCGATCCACGGCGGTCGGACCTCATCGAGCAGCCCGAACAAGCGCCAGAAGTAGAGGGGCCGGTGGATGGACAGGCCGACGTGCCGTTCGTCGACTGGGTCGCTGCCGCTCCGCCAGCCCTGGGCGAGGATGACGGGCGCGATCGACGCCTCAAGTTCGTCGTCGAGTGCGGGGCCGTCAAGCAATCGATGGGCGATCAGTTCGCTCAGCATCGCCGCGTAGTCGTCGCTGGCACCGATCGTCGTCACGACCGCGCGCCACAGGGCAGACGGGTCCTCGAGGAGAGCGATCCCGCGCCGGGATGTTCTGAGCCAACGGCCGCGCCTGGTGAGCAACCCCTGGCTGGCGCTGGCCTCGCGCAGGGCACCAAGTTGGTGAACGTCAGCCTCCGACCGGGGTCGACCCGGCCAATCCCACCAACCGAAGCGCTCGACGCCATCGCGCATGATCGATGGCGGAAGGTAGCCGCTCGGAGTCAGCTCGATGCCGGCCCGGCACACCTGGAGCAGCCAGGTGATCGGCGCGACGACTGAGCCGAGGTCCTCCGGAGTGATGGGCTTCGACGAGGCCTCCGCCTACGCCCAGCTGGAGTTCGCCCAGCTGGCCACCGCCGCGCTTGGTCCGGACGCGAGCGACACACCAACGCCTTGACGTCTCTCGCGGTCCGGTTAGACTTTGGTAGATGGCTGCCGTCCGAATATCTACCGTAGAGCCTCCTCTGGACCGTCCTGCGCTCGTCGATCCGGCGATTCGGCTGTTGCGCCGAGCGCTGGCTCTGGGGCTGCTGGCCGATCAAGAGCGGGTAGATCGACTGGATCTTGAGCTTGTTCGGCGGATCGCGCGCGAGGCTTCCACGGCCGGGATCGGACGCGACGCGGCTATCGCACTCCTCCAGAGCGATCCTGGGGCAAACCGTCTCGCAGGGTTGATCGAGCGACTCGACGACTCCCTCGCCCAGTCTGCGCTCCCCGACCGCGAGGTACCGGAGCTGCTTCGTGTCTTCGGTCGCGATGAGCTCGCCGCGCTGGCTGGTACGTCGTCGGTGAGCCTCGGGCGCTACCTGTCTGGCGCCCGCGCCTGGCCGGATGCGCTGGCGGCCAGGATCCATTGGCTTGCCTTGGTGCTCTCCGACCTTGAGGGGGCGTACAACGCATTCGGTGTACGGCGATGGTTCGACCGTCAACGAGCGCAGCTCGATGGCCGTTCGCCACGGCAGGTCCTCGGATCGGAGTGGGATCCCGCCTCCCAAGAGGTCGAGAGAGTTCGGCAGCTCGCCGCTGCCTTGGCTGGAGTCGGCGCTGCGACGTGAAAGTCTTTCGGCACGCCGATCCCCGCTTCCCCTTCCTGTGGGAGTCGGCTGCGCAAGATCCCGCTCGTTGGCACGACGTGGGGGAAGGACCCGTGCATTACTTCGCCGAGACGCCGGATGGCGCGTGGGCCGAGTTCCTGAGACACGAAGGCATCTCGGACCCCCTGGACCTCCAGGGTATCGCTCGATCCATCTGGTCGATCGAGGTGTCCCGTCCTCCTCGGGCACGTGCCCGTCTCGATGACGCCACGCTCACGGGCGGTCTCTCGACGTATGACGAGTGCCGCCGCGAGGCTCGCCGGATCCGGGGACGAGGCGCCAAGGGCCTGGTCGCTCCATCGGCAGCCCTTGACCCGGCCTCGCCGAGCGGGTTTCGCACGCAGCGTGGACTTCGCGCCGCCCCGGCGCGCGCGGAACAGGTCTTCGTCCTGTTCGGCCCGCGTCCGGACCTCGTCGGGTGGGCCGCCTGCCACGAGGGGCGACCTCGTGACGACCTCCTACCCCGCGTCCGCCACCTGCGGTAGGCAGGCACCGTCCGCACGGGGACGTGCTGCGCCTGGCGGTCCGGAGGATCGCCCGAATGTCGCCGAATCAGGTATGCGCTCGATCGGAGTTATGCGCTCTTGCCCCCGGCGCCGATAGAGCCCATGAGTCATCCGATTCGTGCGTGACTCCTACTCGGGAAACCGCAGCGGATTGATGGGGAGGCTTGTGAGTCCCCTGCTCTACCACTGAGCTACTCCGCCCCGGGTACCAAGCTTACCGAGCGTGCGTGAACCGGGCAACGGTCACGCTTCCAGCACATGGCGATCGAACGGCACGGACGTCTGGCCTCTCGTCGTCCTGGTGCAGCACTCAGGATGGCCGGGCTCCCCTGACCACGCGGAGCTGCGGCGGTCGTTCGATCAGGCGTGCCGCGTCGAAGAGGGCCAGGAACGCGGGCCTGCGAGCGTTGGCAGCCCGGACTTCCGCGGCATATGCGGCGAAGTCCGCCTCCAGGCCGAGCCGGGCCATCAGCGCGCGGATCCGACGAAGGAGAGCCACGACCTCAGCGTAGACGCGCTTGTCCGTGACACCGAACAGCGCCGCAACCTCCTGCCGGTAGACCGCGAGCGCGTCGTCGGGCCGGGCTTCCTCGCTCCGATGCGCCAGAGCGAGCCACGTTCCGCGACGGCAACCGAGCCTGCGCGCCTCGGTCCACGCGTCGTCGATGTGGCCCTCCCACAGCAGGATCTCGACGAGCCGCGAGCCATCGGCCGGCTCCTCCCAGCGGTACCGCGCGGACCGTGCCCGAGCCCGATCGGTCGCCATCGCCTGGTCGATCGATCGCCGGAGCTCCTCGAGCGCTCGCGGTCGCCAGGACGCCCAGGCACCGGTGCGGTCCGCGTACCCCTTCAGCAGCCTGTACCGCTCAAGAGCGGGCCCCTCCGAGTACTCCGCCCAGATGACCGCCATCGCCTCCTGCCCGCGCGATCGGCGCAGGTACTCGTCCGCCAGGAACTCGCGAAGACGCACGTCGGTGCGACTCGGGAAGGCACGCACGCCGCGTTCGGCCCAGTCGAGCGCCTCATCGCCACGACCGGCATCGCGGCAGAGCTGCGCGAGCCTGAGGAAGTCGTACGCAGACGACAGGTCGCGGCTCAGCACCGCGATCTCCATGTCCACATCCCCGAACGCCTGCGCCAGCGACTCCATCATGGAGGTCACGCTGAACCGGTCATCGTCCTCGTCGGTGACGTCCTCGTCCTCGGGAGCGCGAGCCGGGATCCGTGCCCACTCCGCTTCCGCCAGGCGGCGATAGGTCGCCAGGCCGGCCTCCCCGAGCACGTCCGCGTATCGCTGGGCCGCGCCTCGAAAGACGTCCCAATCGCCGTCCAGCTCCCAGCGGAACAGCCGCTCGGCAAGCGCGACCGGGTCAGGACGGGCCGCGCGGCAGGCGTCGAGATGAAGCGTCTGGAACCGATCGAGCAGGTCACCGATCAGTCCGTCCGAGTCGTCCGCCTCCTCGAGAGCCTGCTCGAGACGGTGGAGCGTGCGTTCCGCGAGGTCGATGGCCATTCCCGCGCGGCCGTCGCGGATCAGCCCTTCGAGCGTGTCCGCCACGTCGTCAACCCCGCCGGCGAACGCGGCCACATCCCGATAGTGGAGGATCCCTCGGATCTGTGTCGCCCGGTCGACCGCCTGCTCGAGGGCCCGTATCCCTTCCCCGGCCGAAGCTGCCGCGGCCGCACGCAGCCGAACGCGAGCCGCCAGGTCCTCGTCTCGCTCCATCTCGCTGGTGATGAGCTCGATGAGCGCGTCGCGAGCGAGACCCTCAAGGAACGGTTCGTGGATCCGGGTCTCGGGCGTCGGCCGTTCGTCAGCCCCGCGGGTCGTCATCGCGCCATCGGACCCGCCCCGAGGCTCGCCAAAGCCCGAGGCTCGCCAAGGACGGCCGCATGCCAGGCGCGGGGCCCATCCCGACCATGGCTCACGCGTGCGCCCCGCTTCCTGTCCCCGGGCTGAGCCAACCGGCCATCAACTCATCGACCTTCGCGCGCACGGCCTCTCGAGCCTCGTGACGATCCCGGCCTCGCATCAGCAATTCGTCGTAGGGCGTGTGGCGATGACGCAGGTGGGCGCGCACGGCCAGATCGATGGCCTCCTCGGAGAGCGCCGTCGCGGCGGCGGTCCTGCCCACCCGTCCGGAAGACCGAGCACACGCACGCAGGGCGATCGCCTCGGCGATGTCCGCGGCGCAGCCTGGGTAGCGGTGCCGGATGGCATCGGCAAAGGCCGCGACGAAGCGCCTGTCCTCGCGGCACTCGTCGCACGTCGCCGCGCGACGGGTCCAGAAGACGACGATTCCGTTCTCGTTGGGTGCCGCTTCGCTGCGCACGGATCCGAGCATGGGGAGCCGGCTGCGGCGCGTCAACAGGTTCCGCCGGCCGTCAGGTCCTGCAGCGCCGGCCGGTGCCCCTCCGCCAATCGACCGCTGTCCGCGCTGGCGCCGTCGAGCGCGGGGCGGAGGATGCGCAGCGCGTTCCCCCCGAGCACGGCGACGATGTCGGGCTCCGGCACGCCCCTGGCGAGGAGTCCGTCGGTGATCAGCGGGATGCCGGACGCGTCGACGACGGACCGGAGCGCGCCATCCATGTCCGAGCCGATCGCGACGTGCGCGGGCCCGAGCTCGTCGATCGCGAACCGGATGGTGTCGACGAGATCGCGGACGGTCGATCCGCCGAGCAGCGTGACGACGGTGACGACGCCGACGATGCCTCCCGCCCCGGCCACGAGCCTGGCGTCGGCCATTCGGACGTTGCGCGTCGCGGCGCTGTACCGGCGCCAGCGGCTGGCGCGGGCGGCCCGCTCCAGGAAACCGGTGTGGCTGATGACGGGCGGACGCGACGCGCACGCGACCGTGTCGCGGATGGTCCCGGAGGATCCGTGAGCGAGGTCGACGACGATCGACGCCCGTTCGAGCTCCGCGACGGCGATCCGACCGAGCGGTGTGAGCCCGCCGGCCCGCCTCCCCGACCCTGACCCGGCGAGGGGGCTGTCCATGACGTGGGCCAGCCCGAACATCCGGATCCCGAGCGCCCGCAGCCGCGCGACCGCGGCGGGCAGGAGGGCCTCGTCCGTCCCGAGCACCTGCCCACCCTGGACCCCGATGAACGCGCCGACGGGACCGTTCGGCGCAAGGACGCGGTCGAGGTCGGCCCCGGAACGCACGACGACGAAGGCGTTCGGAGAGGCGGCGGCCCAGGCATCGATCCGGCGGACGAGGAAGGACACGATCGCGAGGTCGGAACGCAACGCCCGTGCGGGCACCCCCAGGCCGAGGAACTGCGCCGCCGACAGCGTGCCCCGTGGGTCGGGGAACCGTGTCGCGAGCGAGAGCCCGACCAGGTTCGTGCCGACGGAGCGGAGACGGGGAAGGTCCACGTGCCCCGTCGAGGCCGGCTCGAGCATCGTCCGGCGGAAGAGCGGCGTGCCCACCAGAAGGTCGACGACCGGCACGCGAGCGTGGAGCGCGATCGCCTCGGGCGAGGGGCGGTGGGGGCGCGGGGCGCTCACGCCGAGCAGCGCACGATCGACCAGCCGATCGATCAACGGTCGTCCCCGCTCCGCGAGCTCCGATCAGCCCCTGTTCGCGCCGTCTCCGCCGTCCCGTGTGCCGGCCCCTCCGTCCCGCCGCGCGAGCAGCTCGGCAAGGTAGGCCGGCATCGGCGCAGGCACGCCGGCGGCCCCCTCCGTCGAGGGCTCCCCGAGCGACAGCCGCACCGGGATCACGCCGCTCCACACCGGCAGCTCGAGGTCTCCCGGGTCCTCGACGGGTGGTCCGATCCGGACCTTGGCCGACGCCTCCTCGATCGGGATAGCGACCACGTGGGTCTGGCGCAGCTCCGGCCCGCTCGGTCGGCGCGCGTCGGCCCAGCGTCCCGGCGCGACGTGCTCGACGACGGCCTCGAGGCCGGCGAGCTTCTCCGCGTGGTCGCGCACGAGCCGTGCCCGCCCGACGACCATCGCGCTCCGGAAGTTCAGCGAGTGGTGGAACGACGAGCGCGCCATCACGAGCCCGTCCAGCAGCGTCGCCTCCACGCACACCTCGGGCCCCGTGCGGAGGTGCCGGAACAGGCGCGCCGCCGGCAGCCCGTGCAGGTACAGAATCTCGCCGATCCGTCCGTGGAGCATCGGCACGACGAACGGCGTCCCGTCGAGCACGAACGCGACGTGCACGAGGCGGGCCTCGTCGAGGATCGCATGGACCAGCTCGCGGTCGTACGACGCCCGGTCGGCGCGGCGGACCTCGGTGCGCTCCGTCACCGGATAGGTGCGCGCGGCGGATGACGTCTCGCGGGCGCTCGCGGGGCCGGCTGCGCCGGAACGCGTCACGGCGACCCGAACAGCAGGCGCAGCCACGCCTCCAGCGGCGTGGGCGGCGCGGGCGCGGGCGGCTGCTGCCCGAGCGGCGTGATGGCGGGCGGTGCCGACGACCCCGGCTGCAGCGCGAACACCTGCTCGTTGGGGGTGCCGTACCCGTACGCACGGGCCTGGAGCGCGAGGAACTGCGGCGACTGGATGATCGACAGCTCCGCCTGCCGTTCCTGCAGCTGCGCCGCCATCACGGCGTTCTGCTGCCGCATCACGGCAGCCTGGTCCGCAGCCTGGTGGGCCTGCGACACGGCCCGGCCGAACACGAGCACGAGCCAGACGACGACGAGGATGGCGGCCGACAGCGCGATCGTGCGGCGGTCGAGCCCGGCGAACGCCGGCCTTGGCTGCGCGAGAAGCGACGCGGGCACGGACGGGTCAGGAGGGCGGGGCTGGGATCCAGCCGGATCCTCGTCGGATCGCGACGGCCTGGCACCCGGCGGGGAAGGCGGAACGGCGGTCATCGGAACCGACCGTAGTGGGGCGCCGGGCGCAGTGTCAAGCCGCGCACTATCCGGGGCGGGCACACGGGACGGCGCTCACCGACGCCGCGCCGCGTGGCACGCCACCCTCGCGGAGGAGTGGCCGGGCTGGCGCCCGCTCGACACCGCCTGCTAGACTCCCCGCAAATCGAACGCCTGTGCGGTTGTCCGGACCCGGCATCGGGCACAGCGGCGCCACGGGCAGGACCGGGCCGGCGGGCCGGGCCGGCGGGATGGAGGCTGCATGCGGCTCTACGCGCCCTCGCCGCTCACGGACGTCCTCGATCGACTGCTCGCGGATCCCGAGGTCGTCCGTTCGGTCGTCGAGGTCCGGGTCGTCCCGGCCACCGAAGCCTCGCTCGCGCCGCTCCCGGCGTGGGTCGACGCCCGCATCGCTGAGGGCCTCGCCGCATCGGGGATCGAGCGCCTCTGGACGCACCAGGCGACTGCGGCGGACGCCCTGCACGCCGGCCGTGACGTCGTCGTCGCCACCCCGACGGCGTCAGGCAAGACGCTCTGCTACAACCTCCCGGTACTGCAGGCCATCGCCGACGATCCCGCCGCGCGCGCCCTCTACCTCTTCCCCACCAAGGCGCTCGGCCAGGACCAGGTCGCGGCGTTCCGGAAGCTCGCGGGCGCCTCCGGCCTCGACGTCGCGTGTGCCACGTACGACGGAGACACGCCGGC
>JAKAAV010000043.1 GCA_021802185.1 Chloroflexota bacterium
GTGGAGACCACGTCGCGATGGACTCCGCACGATCGTGAGCGCGATCAACCCATACCAGACGAGGATACCGACGCTCAGCAACAGCCCGAAGCCGGGCAGTTCGGCGACGAGCCACCGGACGAGCGAGCGACCGGCAGGCGGACGGCCCCCCGTCCGGACGTCGACGATGGCGATGCCCGCAAGCTCCTGGCCCGGCGTGCGCCCGAGCGAGGACCACGCGTACACGAGGTAGGCGCCCCGGAGCGCGAACAGGATCGCGCCGGCGAACAGCGCCAGCGCGTACTGCTGGGACGTGAGCGACACGGAGGACGCCGGCATCGTCTCGAGCGTCGCCGGGTCCACCGCACCCGTGAGCGTCAGCACCTCGAGGAACAGCCAGACGGCCACGAACCAGGCGATGCCGACGACGGCGAGGTCGAGGATGGTGGCCAGGACCCGGGGCCACATCCCCGGGGGCTGGGGGCCCGGCCGCGTTTCCGAGGGACGTCCCGTTCCCGGATCGATCCCGGTGCCGGGGCCGAGCCGGGGTGGTTCGGTCGCGGAACTCAAGACGCCCCGACCGTCCCCGCGTCACCCCCGGACGGCGCAGCGCGCCGCCGTTCGACCTCCACCCCGGCCTCGTCGAGCGGCACGACCGTGCGGAGATACGTGCGGTTCACGAACGCCACGTCGAGCTGCGCGTCGGGCGCGGCGCCGCCGATCCTGACGTCTGCGTCGGTCACCGCCACGAACAGCTCGGGCCGGTGACCGAGCAGGTCCTCGGGCACGGTCCCCGGGTGCAGGTGGACGGTCCCGCACACGAATCCTCCCGGAACCTCGCAGCACACGTCGTACCGCGTCCTCCGCGACCGGAGCGCGGCGCGGCGCTCGGGCGGGATCTCGGGCTGGCTGTCGGGGCCTGCCGTCACGACCACGAGGTCGTACGGGTCGATCTCCGCGAGGTCGGGGGCCGGCGCGAGGTCGGGAAGCTCGACCGGGCCACGCTGCGTCCCGTAGACCGGGATCGGCACGCGGCGGTTGAGCGCGTCGGAGAGCCGGCCATCGACTCGGACGCGGCCGACGATGCGCGTCTCCTCGGTGAACGCCTCGAAGGGGGCCGTCCGCACGCCGTCGGGAGGCGCGGCGGACGCGTCGGCACGCGCGTCGGCGGGAGCCGTCCCCGGAACCGGCGCCGAGCGATCGCGGTGACCGAAGAGCTCGAACGGCACATCGGGATTGTAATGTCGCCGTCCTTACAGCGGACCGATCATCCGTGGTGAGCGGGGCGCGGGATTCGCGCCGGCCGGCAGCAGTCGATTTGGGTCCTGGTCGTCAGTCTGCGCCCGCCGCCAGCTCCTCGTCGCTCGGGGCCGTGGGTGCGCCGGGCGGCGGGTGACCGTCGTGCGCCACGAACACTCGCTGCGCGCGCGGGATCTCGATGTGGTTCGCCCTGAATGCGGCGAGCACGCGCTTCCGCAGCTCGCCGGCCGCAGACCACCGATCGCTGGCCCGGACCGTGCCCAGGATCTTGAGGGTGACGCCGTATTCGCCGAGGGCCTCGACCCGCTCGACGCGAGGCGCCTCGAGGACTCGGCGCTTCCAGGCCGCCTCGTCGGCCATCTGCCGGCCGACGTCGTTCAGCACGCCGACGACCTGGTCGATGTCGGAGCCGTAGGCGACCGTCACGTCGACGTTGATCCGGCCCCAGACGCGGGTCATGTTGCTGGTCACGCCGATGAGCCCGTTCGGCACGATGTGCACGGTGCCGTCCATGTCGCGCAGCGTCGTCCGGCGCAGCGTGAAGTCCTCGACCGTGCCCGTGACGTCGGCGATCTTCACGACGTCGCCCTTCGAGTAGTGGTTCTCGATGAGCACGAACATCCCGGCGAGGTAGTCCTTGACGAGGCTCTGCGCGCCGAAGCCAAGGGCCACGCCCAGGACCCCGAGCCCGGCGATCGCGGGGCCGACGTTCAGCCCGAGCTTGTCGAGCGCCATGACGAACGCGATGATCAGGATCAGGGCGCGGACGATCCCGTCGGCGAGCGACTCGAGGGTCTCGCGGCGCTTGCGCACCTCGATCGCCGACAGCTCCTGCGCGGTGCCCTCGGTCGCCTCGCGGTCGACGAGCGTGCCAACCGTGCCGCGCACGAGCCGGTGCGCCAGCCACAGCGCCGCCATGGTCGCGAGGATCAGCAGCGCCAGCTCGCCGGCGACGGGCTTCGGGCCGACGACGAGCGCGTAGCCGGGGACGTCCTGGATCGTCACGGCGCGTCGCTGCTCGGGGAGCGGGCGCGGCCGGTCACGCGGCCGCCTCCGGTGCAGGTCCCGCCTCGAGGCGCGCCTTCACGCACTCGAGGGTCCGGGCGATCACGCTCGCACCGTCGCGTTCCACGTACGGCGTGGCCATCCCGGCGAGCGGCCCCGCGATCGTCGCATCGGCCGTCCACGCGACGCGTGTCAGGCGCGGTTCGAGCGCGGCGAACTCGAGTGCGACCGTCGCCTCGAGGGAGGTGCCGGCCAGCGACGCGCGGAGCCGGGCCTCGGCCGCGGACGGCCGGTCGAGCGCCGTGAGATCGACATGCCCCTCGGCCTTGAGCCTCAGGAACCCCTGCCCGATCTTCCCGCTGAGCCGGAGCTCGGTCGGGCCGACGGACTCGACGGTCACCGACGATCCACCCGGAACGCAGCCGACGATGACCTCCGCGTTCGTCAGCGCGTCCCAGGCCTCCTCGGCGGACGCGGCGATCTCCAGGCTGCCCTCGGCGCGCATGCTCCCTCCCGGTTCGTCGCGCCCACTGTAACGCGGCGAACCGGCCGGATGTGGCGTCGCGAGAACTCAGCCCCCGCGCGCCTCCAGCGCGTCGTCGAGCGCCGCCTCGAAGATGCCCACGACGCGATCGACGGAGTCGTCGGCGGCATGCGCCTGGCACATGAACCACGGCTCGCGGGAGTCCGGCTCGGGCATCGCCCCGCGCCGGATCATGCCGGCCGCAACGGCGTCGTACAGCTCGTGGTCGGTCTCCGCCCAGCCGCGGTAGTCGTTCGGCATCCGCTCCGCGAACATCACCCCGAACATCGACGGGTGCCCGGTGAACACGTGCGGCAGCCCGCGCTTCGAGATCACCTCGTCGAGCCCGGCCTGCACGCGCTCCCCCGTCGCCCGGATCGTCGCCAGGGCGTCCGTGTCGCGCAGGATCGTCAGCGTCGCGACGGCCGCCGCGGCGGCGACGCGGTTGCCCGCGTACGTCCCGCCGTGGCTCACGTTCGCGGGGAGGACGCTCATGACGTCGCGCCGGCCTCCGAACGCTGCCGCCGGGTACCCGTTGCCCATCGCCTTCGCGTACGTCGCGAGGTCGGGCGTGATCCCGAAGTACTCCGCGGCGCCCCCGCGCGCGAACCGGAAGCCGGTCTTGACCTCGTCGAAGATCAGGAGTGCCCCGAACTCGCGCGTGATGTCGCGCACGCCCTGCAGGAACCCCTCGCCGGGCAGGATGCCCTGCGCGTTGCCGAGCACCGGCTCGATGAGGACCGCCGCGATCTCGTCGCCCTCCCGCTCGAACACGCGCCGCAGGGTGGCGAGGTCGTTGTACGGGACGGGGATGACGGTCTGCGTGATCGCCTCGGGGATGCCGCGTCCCCACGCGAGGCGCACCGGGTTGTCGCGGTCGCCGAGCGACGACACGTCGTTCGGCAGCACGCTGATCAGCGCGTAGTCGTGGACGCCGTGGTACTGCCCCTCGAACTTGACGATCTTGTCCCGGCCCGTGAACCCGCGGGCCACACGGATGGCGTGCATCGTGGCTTCGGTGCCGGACACCGTCATGCGCGCCATCTCGCAGAACGTCATCTCGGTGATGAGCTCGGCGACGCGGATCTCGTCCTCGGTCGTCAGCGAGAAGCTCACGCCGCGGCGCATCCGGTCGTTGACCGCGTCGTCCACGCGGTCGTCGGCGTGGCCGAGGATGACCGGGCCGTAGCCCATCCGGAGATCGACGAATTCGTTGCCGTCGACGTCCCAGATCCGGCCGCCCTTGCCGCGGTCGACGTAGATCGTCTCCTCGCCCCACGCGCGGAAGTTCGAGTTCGTGCCGCCGGGAAGGAGCGCCGAGGCCCGCCGCCAGGTCGCGAGCTGGCGGTCGCGCGTGAGGGCGGGCGCCTGCGGGGACGACGTCGACGGCGGGTTCTCGATGGCCATGTCGGGTTCACCTGCTGGTGCGATATTCGCAGCACAACCGCTTGTGCAGATCAATTTTCGCGGTCGTGTGTGGTTCAGTCTACGGTACTCGACGAATCCGCGCCGGATATGGCCGTCGCTGCCGAGGCTGACGGCTGTACACTCCGCGGATGCCCACACCGACCCATTTCGACGTCGCCGCCGTCCGGTCCCGCTTCCCGTCGCTCGCCCGCGAGATCGCCGGCCGCCGGATCGTCTACTTCGACGGACCCGGCGGCACGCAGGTCCCCGACTGGTGCCTGGACGGGATCCGGGACTACCTCACGTCGCGCAACACCAACACGCACGGCGCGTTCCCGACGAGCGCCGAGAGCGACGCGGTCCTTGCCGAGGCGCACGCGGCCGCCGCCGACTTCCTCGGCGGCGCGCCCGACGAGGTCGCCTTCGGCGCCAACGCGACGACGATCACGTTCGCGATGAGCCGTGCGATCGGGCGCACGCTTCGCGCCGGCGACGAGATCGTCGTGACCCGCCTCGACCACGACTGCAACGTCGCGCCCTGGCTCGCGCTGCAGGACGACTGCGGCGTGACCATCCGGTGGGTGGACGTGCGAACGGACGACTGCACGCTCGACGAGGACTCGCTCGCCGCCGCGCTCGGCCCGCGCACCAGGCTGGTCGCGGTCGGGCTCGCGTCGAACGCCGTGGGCACGATCAATCCCGTTCGCCGGATCGCCGACGCCGCGCACGAGGTCGGGGCCAGGGTGTGGGTCGACGCCGTGCACGCCGCCCCGCACGTTTCGATCGACGTGGCGGCGCTCGACGCGGACTTCCTCGTGTGCTCGCCGTACAAGTTCTTCGGACCGCACATGGGGCTGCTGTGGGGCCGGCGGTCGCTCCTCGAGGCATTGCCGGTCTTCAAGGTCCGGCCGGCGGACGACGCCCTCCCCTCGCGGCTCGAGACGGGCACGCAGGCGCACGAGGCGCAGGCGGGGCTGCTCGGCACGTTCCGGTACCTCGAGTGGCTTGGCGTCGAGCAGGGCGGCGCGATGGGCGAGCCGGGCACGCGCGAGGGACGTCGCGCGCGGCTGCAGGCGGCGATGTCCGCGATCCGTGGGTACGAGCGCTCGCTGACGCCGCGCCTGATCGACGGACTCGGCGCCGTTCCCGGGCTTCACCTGCGCGGCATCACCGACCCCGCGCGGGTCGACGAGCGGTGCCCCACGGTGGCGTTCACGCTCGACGGACACCATCCGCACGCGGTGTCACGCGCCCTGGGCGACCGCGGCATCTGCACGTGGGACGGCGACTACTACGCGTACGAGCTGATCCGGGCGCTCGGGCTCGCCGAGTCGGGCGGGATGGTCCGCGTGGGGCTCGCGCACTACAACACGGCCGACGAGATCGACGCGCTCGTCGAGGCGGTCTCGGAGATCGCGGCCGGCTGACGCGCCGTCGCCGACGGACGCCGCGCCGCGGAGCAGCGCGCGCCGCGTCAGCCGAACAGCCCTCGCCGCGTCGCTCGGATATCCGTGCGGCCGCTCGGCCCGACAGCCGCGCGCCGCGTCAGCCGAACAGCGGCAGCTGTTCGCCCTGGCGTTCGACCTCGGGGTCGAGACCCAGGAACGGCTCGAGGCGCTCCAGGTCGGCCCCCTCCCGGGAGACCACGGTGCGCAGATGGTTCGCCTTGAGGATGTGCCAGTTGTCCTTGTCGAGGACCGATCGCAGGAGCGGGGAGCGCGCGAGCTTGTAGCGCAGCAGCTCGACTCGTTCGGGCAGCACCACGAGGAACCGCACCACGCTCTCGTCCTGCGGGATGCGCCGGCCGCGCCGCAGCACCGCCTCCGAGATCATCGCCGTCCACTCGACCTCGAAGATGAACGCCGCCCGGTTCCGCTGGTACCACATGCAGTCGACGGACTCGAGGACGTCGATCGGACCGCGCGACGCCAGCGGAAGGTGCGCGCGCTCCTCGAGCTCCGAGAGCTGCGCCCCCAGCGGCGCGCCGCGGTACGGCCGCTTCTGCTCCTTCGGGCTGACCCAGCACCGCAGCCCGAGCCGGTGCCCGTACTCGACGAGCAGCCCGATGAGTTCCGTGTGCTCGCGGTACCGCGCCTGCAGCTCGTCGCCGGTCATGAGCATCTCGGGGGTGGAGGCGCGGCTGCGGTAGCTCTCGAGGCACACCTGCACGAGGGACTGGTCGGGCGTGTCGTGGCCGCGGAACATCGCGGCGATCCGGTCGTAGAACGCGCTCTCGCTCAGGCCCCCGGTCGTCGCGAGCAGGCTGAAGACGGCCCACTCGACGCGGTCCGAGAGCGGCACGGCGGCGAGGTCGGCGTCGCGCTCGTCGCGCAGCCACCAGCGGCCGGGTTCGACCTCCTCGAGCCGGGTGTTGTCGGGGCGCGACAGCTCGTGCTGGATCAACTCGAGGAGCATGCTCACGGGGTCGCTGCCGCGCTGGGCGCCTGGGGCGAGGCGCGTCTCGGCGACGCGGCCCGCGGCAGCCGTCTCGGTCGCGGTCGCAGCGGCCGTCTCGGCGGCGGTCACAGCGGCCGTCTCGGCGGTCGCGGCGGCCGTCTCGGCGGTCGCGGCGGCCGTCTCGGTGTCGGTCGCGGTCCCCATCGCGGCGTCGGCTCCGCCGCTCGACGACGCGCGGGCCGGAGATGCGGCCGATGAGGGGCCCGCGGTGCCGTCCTCTCCGGCGGCCCTCGCGTCGACCGCCGGAGCAACCTCGCCCGAGGTCTCTCCGTCCCGCGACGCGTCGCCATCCCCGGCGGCGTCGTGAGCCGGCGAGGGAGCCGGAGTCAGCCGCTCGCCGAACAACCCGAGGGCGGCCATCGCCCGCACATCGCGCGCGCCGTGCTCCGCGTGGGAGCGTGTCCCGACGAGCCTGCGCAGGTGACCGGCCTCGTCGAGCCCGACGAGGATCTCGCCGAGCAGGCGCTCGAACCGCGCGGGCTCTCCCCGCGCGCGGAGGATCTCGACCGCCGTGTCGGTGACGTCGCGCTCGACCGCGGCGAGCTGGAACCCTCCCGGTGGCGTGGGCTGGAACGCGGTCGCGGGCTGGCCTGCGGTCGCGGGCTGGCCCGACCGCGGCACGCCGGCCGTCGCCGCCTGACCGGCCGTTGTCGGCTGACCGGCCGTTGTCGGCTGACCGGCCGTCGCCGCCTGGGCAGGCCGCGGCGCATCGTCCGGGAGCGCGACGCCCGCCCGGGTCCTCGGCACCCGAGGGGGCGGCGCGACCGAGAACTCGAGCGTCCCGCCAACCAGGTCCGCGGCCTCGGCGAGCAGCGCCCGGACGAGCCGGTACCCGGCACCGACACCGCCGAGCGCGCCGGCGACGAGCCCCTCGGGGCCGCCGGGCTCGAGCACCACGACCGCGCGCGCGTCGGGCGCGAGGATGGGCCGGACCGTTCCGAGCCCGCGCTCGAGCGCCGCCGCCTCCCAGCCCCAGCCGAAGCGCGGGGCTGGGCCCGCCAGGCCGTCGAGTGGCAGCGTCGCGGCCGCGTCCGCTCCGAGCACGAGCGACGTCGCGTGGTACGCGAACGAGAGCGACTCGGTCGTCCACCGGATCGGCGGCTGCGTGAGCACGAGCCGGATGCGCGGGTCGGCGCGGGCGAGATCGGTCCGCGGGCGGCCCGTGCCGCCGGATCGGCCGAGGCCGGTTCTGACCACGACGTTCGCCGTCGCATCGGCGAGGTCGCGGAGGTCGTCCCCGAAGCGCGCCTGCACGGGACCGCCGGGCAGCGCCTGGACCCGCTGGATGAAGCCGCGCACGAGCCGGCACCCGTCCTCGAACAGCAGCCACGGGTTGCGCTCCCGCCACTGGTGGCCGCCGGGCAGCCGGACGTGCCCGTTCGCGATCCGGAGCGCCGCGACTCTTCCCGGATAGCTGTTCAGCTTGCTCGCGGGCAGGACGGCGTGGAGGAGCGCCAGGCGGAGCGCGGCCTCGATCGGCGCCGCGCGCAGGTCGGAATCGAGACGCTCGAGGATCGCCCGGAACGCGGCGAGCGTCCGCGGGGTGTAGAGCCCGACGAGCTGGCGCGGGAGCTCGCCGATCCCCTCACCGACCGGGAACCGCGACAGCAGCTCGTCGACGTCGGCGTCGGGCACCTCGCGGGAGCGCGTGCCGTCGGCCGCGTCGGTCGTCGCGGTCCGCTGCTCACCCCCGCCGATCTGGTCGCGGCACGTCGTGCAGCGGTAGCTCTTCCGGAACGGCGTCTCGGCCTCTCCGTCCCAGATGAACTCGTCGACCATGACGTTCCGGCCGCAGGTCGGGCATCGCGACCCGTACAGCCCGGTGACCCACTGGCGCAGGCTGCCGTCGCCGCGCGGATGGGCGGCGAGGCTCTGCACCGCGGCGTCGAAGTGACGGACGTCCGGCGGGCGCAGCACGACCTCGGCGAGGAGGCGCGTGAGGGGCGTCGACTCCAGCGTGTAGCTCCGGCGCAGGTCTGCGACCGCTGTGCGGGCGACCCATCCGCCCCGGCCGAACAGGTCGACGACGACGTCGCCCGGTCGCGATCGCGCCTCGATCTCGGCGGCGACGACGTTGAGCGGCGCGGGCGGCGCGAGGCGCTCGAACGTGGCCAGCGTGGGGCCCGGTTCGGGGTGGATCAGCGACGAGAGGGTCTCGGGCATCTCGCCGAAGTCTAGCGGTGGGCGGGGTCCCGGTTCCGGCCCGAGTTGCGGCCGGACTTCCGACGTCTGGCCGAGTCGCGCCGCGCGTCAGGCGCGCCAGGGCGTCGGTCGCGCCGGTTTTCGGCTCCTAGGACTCCTCGTCGTCCACGTCGGGCTCCTCGACGAACGCCTCGTCGTCGGTCACCTGCGACGGCACCACGCGGTCGATGTCGCCGAGCGACTCGTCCTCCTCGTCGTACTCGAGCTCGTCCTCGAGGTCGATCTCCTCGCGGATCAGCGTGCCCTTCGTGTACGGCCGGAGGTCCGACGCCTTCGCGGCCGTCGGGAAGGAGACCTTGCCGTAGTTCCGCGGATCCTGGTACGTCTCGCGAATGATGATCCGGACGTCGCGCTCGCCGAGGCTCGTCACGCCGGCCGTGTACTGGTTGCCCTCGGCGATCAGCTTGAGCAGGCGCGCGGCCACCTTCGGGTCGACCGTCCCGATCTGCACGCCGTTGGACCGCGCGAGCAGCCGTGTCCCGTCGGGCACGAGCTCGACGAGGTCGCCGGGGTTGACCTGCGCGAGCTGGCGCGGGTGGGGCAGTTCGTAGAGCCCGGCGAAGCCGGTCTTGCCTGTTTCCTCGACGAAGATGTTGACCGGAGCCTTGTCGCCCACCGCTGCCGGGTTCGTGTGGTCGCCGGCCTCCACCAGCAGCACGCGCAGCCGGTCGATGTTCCGCTCGGCGATTCGGTTGGTGGGGTCGAGGGCGAGCGCGGACTGGTAGTGCTCGCGCGCCTGGCCGAGCTCGCCGAGCTCCCAGAGCGCCTTCGCGAGGCGATTCTCCGCGGCCGAGTCGGGGCCGAGCTCGAGGATTCGGCGGTTGACGTCGGCGGCGCCGCTCCAGTCGGCGTTGGCGGCCGCCTGGATGGCCTGCTCGACGAGCTGCCGCTTGAGGCGGACGGTGGACTGTCCCGCGGTGGCGGTGCCGGCGAGTTCAGGGAAGCTCATGGACTCCTTCGATCGGGCTCACGTCCCGACGCGCCGTGCGACGCCCACGACAACACGGCGGACGTGGGGCAGGTGGTTATGTACCATCCCGCGTCGACCGCTGTCAAACGTCCGTCCGTGCGTTCGGGGCGCCTGCCGTTCACCCTCGTCGTTGCGCGCCGCCGGTTGGACGCGCGATGCGGCGATACGGCCGAGCCTGGCCGCACACCCGCCCGCGCCCGCCCGCGGCCAAGCGGCCGCGCCTCGTGCACCCCCCCGCCCGCGGCGGAGCGGTTCAGCGCC
>JAKAAV010000044.1 GCA_021802185.1 Chloroflexota bacterium
GCCGTTGACCGGGTTGACCGCGAAGGACCCGGTGAAGACGCCCGTCTTCTCGCGATCCGTGGACAGCCGCTCGATCTCGGTTTCCCGCTCGGCCTGCGACACGTACGCCTCGACCTCGGCCTTCTCCTCCGGGTGCGTCAGCGCCCCGACGAGCGGGTGCTCGGGCGCCAGCACCATGAACGTCGCTCCGAACAGCGTGTCCGGACGGGTCGTGAACACGCGGAGAGGCTGGCCGCCGGGCTGGACCTCGTCTGTGGCGACGGTGAAGGTGACCTCCGCGCCTTCGGATCGCCCGATCCAGTTGGTCTGCATGATCCGGACAGGGTCGGGGAACTGGACCTCGCTGAAATCAAGCAGCTCGTCCGCGTACTTCGTGACGCGCAGGTACCACTGGTCGAGCTCCCGCTTCTCGACCCTCGCGCCGCAGCGCCAGCAATGGCGATCCGCGCCCTCGACCTGCTCGCGCGCCAGCGTCCCGTCGTTCGGACACCAGTCGACGGCCGACTTCGCCCTGTAGGCGAGCCCCTTCTCGAGGAAGCGGAGGAAGAACCACTGGTTCCAGCGGTAGTAGTCGGGGTCGCAGGTGACGACTTCGGCGCTCCAGTCGAACGTCGCGCCCATCGACCGGAACTGGCGGCGCATGTTCTCGATGTTGCGCATCGTCCAGTCACGCGGGTTCACGCGATTCCGGATGGCGGCGTTCTCCGCCGGCAGCCCGAACGCGTCGAAGCCGATCGGAAAGAAGACGTTGAGCCCGTTCATCCGCCGGTACCGGGCCAGAGCATCGGTCGGCGTGACGATGTACCAGTGTCCGATGTGGAGGTCGCCCGACGGGTACGGGTACATCGTGAGCAGGTAGTAGTGGGGGCGCGATTCGTCGTGGAGGTCCGTCCGGTGGAAGCCGAGCTCGGCCCAGCGCGTCTGCCATCGGGGCTCGATGGCCGCGGGGTCGTAGCGGTCGATGCGGCTTCTGTTCGTGACGGACACGGGGACCTCTCCAGGCGCGGCGGCGACGACCGGACCGGTGCCGGGCTCGGGACGATGGCTCAAGTGTAGCCGAGCGAGTCGGGGAGGCCGGCGGGCTTCGGGGGCGCGCGGGCTCCCGGCACCGATCTCGGTGAAGCGCGGGGAGCGGGGTCAATAGCTCCGCCGGACGCGCCTGCATGCGGTTCGCGTCCGCGCTTCCAGCACCCCTCCTGCTGGAGTGGGTAGGTTGGCTATCCGTCCGGGGAGTCCAGATCCCGGGCATCTCGGACCCGATGAACGCCGCACAGGCCCCTGGTATGACGGAGCCGGACGCCCCACGGGCGGCAGGCTCCGGGTCTGCCGGCAAGGGTCGCGCGGCCCTACCGGTGAAGGCTCGATGGCACCAGTGTGGGCTGGCAGACGCCATGACCCGACCCCCGATTCACGTTCGGGCCCGCGCGTGGGGCAGTCCGCGGATGGAGGCGCCGAATGAGCAGAGTCCCGGCAGGCGAGAGCGAGATCGCGTACGACGACGTCGCGCCGATCGAGCGCTTTCCCTGGCTGACGCAGCGCAACCTCGTCTTCTTCGTCATCGGCTGGCTGGCGCTCTTCTCGATCGGGAGCGTCTTCGTCTCCAATCCCTTCGCCAGCGAGCCGTCGGCCTCGGCGGACATCGACTACTGGCACGTCATGTACCTGCACGGTCTGCTGGTCGGCATGGTCGGCCTGCTTGCCCTGCTGACGTGCGGCGTGCTGCAGCTGCGCTCGATGCACACCCGGATGTGGATCGTCGGCGGCGTCCTGTTCATGACGGTCCTGACCGCCGTGGGCGGCATCTTCGACCGGCAGATCCCGGGTGCCGAGGTCGCCATGTGGGTCCAGATCCTCGGGTTCTTCGCGCTCGACGAGATCTGCATCGTGCTGCTGCTCGGGATGTTCGCCGAGTGGCGCGGCCGCGCGCCGAACGCGCGCTCGCTTCCGTTCGTAGCGGCGTTCCTCGGCGCAGGCTCGATGTTCGCGGCGGCGATCATGGGCCACCTCGCGGGCTGGATCCTCGAGTTCGGCAACTTCCCCGGCATCATCGGGTCGTACGCCGCGGCGGTCGGCGACAAGGTCGACGACTTCGAGGCCAACCTCGTCGGTTCGCACTCGCACGAGATGGTCGTGGCCGTCATGGCCGTGACCGTGTCGATCGCCGTGGTCCAGTTCGGGTATGCCTCACTGCAGGAGTGGCCACGCCGGATCGCGCAGGCCGGGCTCGCGCTGGTGGCGATTGGCGCCGTCGTCATGACCGTCATGTACGTCGTCATGGCGTTCACGAGCTGGGCGCCGCCCACGCTGTTCCAGTCCGCGGACGGCACGAACGGCATCGCGGGTGACGACATCGTGACCGGGATCTTCGTGATGCTCGGTGGCCTGACCACCCTCGCGGCGGTGCTCCTCGGTGGCCCGCGCGTCCGCGCGCTTGCCTCCGCGCCGGTGCGCCTGGCGACCCTGTGGTCGTGGGCGCTCCTCTTCGCGACCGTGGTCATCGCCGGGTACGCGATCGAGCTCAACACGAGCTACTACGGAGCCGGCGACCCGAAGGCTCCGGGCGCGGCGAACGACGCCGTCTACACCTGGCTGCACCAGGACCTCGGGCTCTTCCTGATGCCGGCTCTCGTGCTCACGATGCTGGTCGTCGCCCGCTTCGTGGTGCCCCGGTACCAGGGAGTGATCGGCTGGGCGACGATGGCCGGCACGACGATCACGTTCCTCGGCGGGATGATCTTCGTGTTCGTGAACCCGGCACTGCATGGTCCGGGCTACGACGTCTCCGCCGCGGGGCTGCTCGTCGTGGGGCTCGCACTGCTCGCGACGATCTGGTACGGCGCGCGCAGCGGACCCACGGCCTTCCGGGCGCTCGTCGCGGACCGGCCGCACGCCGCCGGCGGCCAGGGTCGGTAGCGGCCCGCGCAGGGGCCCGAATTCGAGTCGGCGCCTGCCACGGGGAGACCAGGGTCAGGGATCCGGGCGAACTCTCCCCGGGGCGACGGCCGGCGGGGCGAGGCGCCCGAAGATGCCGACGAAGCGCAGGCCACAGAGGAAGAGCGCCGCGCCAAGCCCGCTGTAGAAGAAGGCGATCGCCCAATCGGGCGCGACGTGCGAGAGGCGGAGCGCCATGCCGCCGCCCATCATGACCGCCATGATCGCCCACGACGACGCGTTGAAGAACTGCCACACCGGCAGCCGCTCCTCGCGCCGCGCTTGGATCCGGATCGTGTGCTTCCGCACGAGCGGTGAGAAGACGAAGGCGTAGAACGCGAGGAAGATCGCTGCCGCGAGCGGAACCAGGACCAGGTGTGTCGGCGCCAGCCGGAACTCCAGCGGCAGCCCGACGACGCACACCATCGCGCCGGCGAGGCACCACACCAGTCCGGCCACGAGGATGAGGTGGTTCCTGGGGATCGTGACACGCTGGCGCACGAGACAGCCTCCGGGCTGACGCGAGTTCGACCTTCGGCGCGGTCCAGGCAGGCTCCGGGAACCGGGCCCGTCGACGAGGGATGGCACCGCGCCCGCGCCCTCGCCGTCGACCACCGCCGCCCGCCACTCCGGCGGCGGTGTCCGACGACGACGGCGGCGGTGCGGCGGTGGGCGGGGTGGTCAGGGACGTGGTGGTGGAGCTACGGGGACTCGAACCCCGGACCCCCTGCATGCCATGCAGGTGCTCTCCCAACTGAGCTATAGCCCCACGCAGAGCCGCGCCAGTGTAGCACGGGGGTCCCCGGCGAACGGGCTCCGGGCCGGGGCGCGGGATGCCGCGCCAGGGTCCCGGTCAGGTGCCCGACAGGAGCATCTCCAGCCGGACGCGTGGGCCGAGCCGCTCGACGAGCCGGGCGCGCACGGCGGCGCGGAGGCGGGCCGCCTCGAGCCGTCCGCGCTTCGTCACCGAATAGCGCGGCGGCGACGCACGCACGGCGACGAGCAGGTGCTCGTCCTCGAGCTCGTGCAACAGCGGAAACAGCGGCGGAGCCTCGCCGAGCATGCGCGCCATCGGGGCGAGCAGGTTCAGGGCATCCAGGCCGGTCGCCGGACCGATGTCGTCGATGACGCGGAGCGCGCAGAACCGCAGCACGTCCGACGAGCGGAACCGACCGATCAGGCGCGTCCGTGCGCCATCCGGCCGGCTCCGGCCCGGCCGCACGTCGACCGCGGGCACGGGAGCGGGAGCGGGAGCCGCGAGCCGACCAGGCGAGCCTGCCTTCGCCGGCTGACCGCGGCCGGGCGCCTCTGCGAACTGGCCGGGCGCCTCTGCGAACTGGCCGGGCGCCCGACCGGAGGACGGATCGTGTCTTGGCCGATTCACCTCCCCCTGCCCGGGACGCAGCGGGCGCACGACCTGGGGGACGCGTGCTTCTCGGGTTGCGTTCATGAACCGAGGTGCGGCCGTGGTCACGGCTTCGGCCCTCCGATAGAGTCCGTGTGGCTGGCCCAGCCCCGCCGAGACGGAGCGTGCGCCGTCGATGTCGTGCGAGCAGCGTCGGTTCCCGCGCTGAATGCGGCCTGAAGCCATGGACCGGTCAGGGGGTCGACGAGGTTAAGGTGTCGCATCCTGGCGCCACGGGGGCGAGCGCTGTGTGGACCGTGGTCCCGGCCCGCGTCCGGGACGCGCGACGTCCGTGGACGGGCCGCACTGCGGTGGCAGCGATGGGATACTCCGTCGATGGACGGCGGCGCGTCTTCGCTTGGCCCTCTGCGCGCGATCGACGACTACGTCGCGCGCCTCTTCGCGGCGGAGGACCCGCCCCTGCGCGACGCGCTCCGTGCCTCGCACGAGGCCGGCCTGCCGTCGATCAACATCTCGCCGACCGAGGGCCGGCTGATCGGCGTGCTCATCGCGCTTGCCGGCGCCCGCCGCGTGCTCGAGATCGGGACGCTGGGCGGCTACAGCGCGATCTGGATCGCGCGGGCCCTCCCGCCCGGCGGCACGCTCGTCACGATCGAGATCGACCCGGACCGCGCGGAGGTCGCGCGCCGGAACCTCGAGCGGGCAGGCCTCGCGGGGCGCGTGCAGGTCGTCGTCGGGCCGGCCCTCGAGGTGCTCGCGCCGATCACGTCGGAGGGTCGCTCGGACGCGCCGTTCGACGCCGCGTTCATCGACGCCGGCCGTCCCACGTACCCGGAGCTGCTCGAGGAATGCCTCCGGCTCGTCCGGCCCGGCGGCCTGATCCTCGCCGACAACGTCATCCGGGCGGGTGGCGTGATCGACCCCCACGACGCCGACACCGCGGCGGTCGCGCGGTTCAACGCGGCCCTGGCCGCCGACCCGCGCGTGGAGGCGATCCTCGTCCCACTGGTACGCGACGGCATCGACGGGATCGCGATCGCCCGCGTGCTGGCGTGACGGTCAGGCTGGCGTGACGGTCAGGACCGTGCGGGGCGCGTGACGGCCGGGATGGTGACGAGGGTTCGGCGATGGTGACGGCGTCGCGTGCCGGAGAACAGCCAGGCGCGAGGGAGGAGTCCGTGCGCCGGGAGGCCGCCGGCGTCTCGTACCGTCTGCGGCGGTCGCCGCGGGCTCGTCGGCTCCGCCTCGTGCTGGACGGCGACGGGATGCCGCTCGTCACCCTGCCGGCACGTGCCCCGGCGCGCCTGGCCGACGACTTCGTGGCGTCGCGTCGCGAATGGATCGGCCGGCAGCGGACGCGCTTCGAGGCGCAGCGCGAGCGGCACGTGGCCCGCGGGCCGCTCGGGTCGGGAGGCAGCATCGAGCTGTCGGGGCAGTCGCATCGCGTCGAGGTCTGCGTCCTGCAACCCGGGCGCCGCACGCGCGTCGAACACGACGATCGACTCGCGCCGCTGATCCGCGTGTGGCTCTCGCCCGTCGACGACCGCCCGCTCTCGTCGATCCTCGAGGCGTGGCTCCGGCGGGAGGCCCGCTCCGCCGTCCACCGGCGCGTTGCCGCGCGCGCGCCGCAGCTCGGAGTGTCGCCCGCCGCGGTCGCGATCCGCGACCAGCGGACGCGGTGGGGGAGCGCGTCGCGGACCGGGCGCATCTCTTTCTCGTGGCGGCTCGTGCTTGCGCCCCCGGCCGTGCTCGACTACGTCGTCGTGCACGAGCTCGCGCACCTGGCCGTGTTCGGCCACTCGGCCGCGTTCTGGGAGCTGGTGCGCTCGGTGTCGCCGGAGACCGACCGCGCGCGGCGCTGGCTCCGCGAGCACGCGCGCGAGCTCCACTGGTCGCTCGAGACGGCGGACGCGATGACGTCGGAGGCGTGACGGAGGAAGAGAGGCGGCCGTGGCGAGCCAGCTCGCCGGTCGGGCGGCCCCCGAACCCGCCACCGCCGGGGAGCCTCCAGGGCGGCGGCAACCTCGCGAAGCGACAGCGGCGGCAACCTCGCGAGGCGACAGCGGCGACAGCGGCGACAGCGGCGACAGCGGCGACAGCGGCGAGAGCGGCGTCAGCGGCCGACGCGGCGCTAGCGGCCGAAGCGGCGGGAGCGCTGCTGGAACGTGCGCAGGGCGCGCAGGAAGTCGATCTCGCGGAACACCGGCCAGTACGCGTCGCAGAAATAGAACTCGCTGTGGGCGCTCTGCCAGGGCAGGAAGCCGGACAGCCTGACCTCGCCGCTCGTCCGAATGATGAGTTCGGGGTCCGGCCGGCCGTTCGTGTAGAGGTGGCTCGCGAGCTCCTCGGCGGTGATGCGCGATGCGAGCTCGGATGTCGGGACGCCGTCCGCGACGAGCTCGCGCACGGTCTCGCGGCACGCGTCGACCAGCTCGTCGTGTCCGCTGTAGGCGACGGCGAACGTGCACACCGGGCCCTGGCTGGTGGCGGTCGATTGCTCCGCCATCTCGATCGCCGACCGGACGCGATCGGGCAGCGCATCGCGGCGGCCGATGACGCGGACGCGCATCGGGGCCGGACGACCGCGGCGCCCCTCGAGTCCCCCCAGGCGCTCCGTCACGACGTCGAGCAGCGCCGACAGCTCCTCGGGCGACCGGTCGAGGTTCTCGATCGAGAGCGCCCAGAGCGTCACCTCGTCGATCCCGAGCGCCCGGCACCAGCCGATGACCTCGAGGATCTTGTCGGCTCCGCGACGGTGGCCCGCGCCCGGATCGGCCAGCCCCTCGCGCTGAGCCCAGCGCCGGTTGCCGTCCATGATGATCGCGACGTGGTTCGGGCGCGGACGCGAGAGGACCTGCTCGCGCAGACGGTGCGCGTACAGGCGATACAGCGGCGCGAGCGCGAGCTGCGCGGCGCGGTGGCGGGCCCACCGCAGGCCGCTCCGCGACGCGGCGGAGGCACCTCCCGCACGTACTCCCGCGGCGGCCTCCGCGACGCCGGCCGCGAGCGGTTCCCGCGGAGTGGAGGCGGGTCGGGCGCGCATGCCGGCATCATACCGGCGACGAACGTGGCGTCATCGTGGCGCGGCGACGTGCGCCCCGCGGATCTGCGTCGCGCGGAACCGCGATGCTGGCAGCGCCACGTTGCAGACGCGCGCAAGGCTTTCGGGGGGTCCGCCGGGAGGGCGGCGGCGCTGAGTTCGGGTTCGCGCTCCGGACGTACCACCATGAGGACGTCCGCGATCCGATCGAAGGTCACGCCGGGCGGGGCGGTCCTGCCGCTCTCACGGCCTGACGAACCTCCGGACGGCCGCTCGCGGGCCCCTCCGGCCCTCCCGCGACCGCCTCTCGATCGCGACCGGAGTCTCGGTGCGACGTGCTTCGGGATCGCCGGCTGTCATCCGATTGTCATCGATCGGGCGCCGACTGGTTCCGGACGAGCATGTACCTGGGGCCACCATCGCCTCGCCCGCGACCACGCGGGGGGTCCGTGAGGAACGATCGAAGCAGAGGAGTGGTGGATGATTCGACGCGAACAAGATCTTCGGGGGCGGAGCCGGCTCGCGCCGGCCGCGTGGCTCCTGGTCATGGTGATGGTGCTCGGCGGTCTGCTGGCGCTGAGCGCCGGGTCCGTCTTCGCGCAGTCGGCGAGCTCGAGCCCGGCCGCGAGTGCGGCGGCGTCGACGGCGGCCAGCCCGGTGGCCAGCAGCTCGACGGGTGGCGCGACGGCGGCCAGCCCGGCGGCGAGCGCCGCGGCATCGCCGACGGCTCCGGCGACGAGCACCGTCCCCGGTCAGCCGGGCGGCAGCGCGCCGATCCTGCCGGTGCTCGCGGTGCTCGCGATCGTGGCCGCGGCCGCGCTCGTGATCGCCCCCAGGCAGCTGGCGAACCGCCAGCGGCGCTGACGCGGGAAGCCACAGGGCGTGGCCGAGGCGGGGCGCCTCGAGTGAGGACCCCTCGAGCCACGCCAGGTCGATGGACGGAGCCGGTCGAAGGACCGGCTCCGTTCTTGTTGTGGCAGGGATCAGGCCAGGACGCGCTCGTACCGGTCGTGATGGACCCACACCCAGAGTGCGATCGCGAATCGGGCGATGAGTGAGATCCCGTAGGCCGCGCACCAGACGCACACGGCTCCGAGCACGACCACCTGGATGTAGGTGAACTGGATCTCGAAGATGGCGCCGACGAGCGCCTCGTGGAGGGCCTCGTACCGCGACACCGTGAGGCGTCGGTCGTGCTGTCTCGTGATCGCGCGGCTCTGCCGTCCGAGGTCCCGAAGGCGCTCGGGCGCCGCGGCGAGTGCGTCGAGCTGAGCGGCCAGGTCGGCGGGGTCGCCGGGCCGGAACAGGCGCCCGTTCCGGCCGGGCCGATCAGGAGCCACGGCATGCCGGGAGGCCCGTCCGGACCGCGGGTCGTCAGTCGACCTGCATCGCCAGCACGGCCTCGACTGCCAGCCGGAACAGCAGCTCGCGTCCGGACGCGTGCCCGGCCCAGTCGCGGCCGTCCCACGCCTCGCCCGACAGGTCGTCACCGGCGTACAGGAGCTGGCCGAAGCGCACACCCCGGAACGCGGCGACCGCGAAGCACGCCGCCGCCTCCATCTCGACGCACAGGCAGCCTTCCTCGACGCGTCGCGCCGCCCGCGCCCGCGTTTCGCGGTACAGGGCGTCGGTCGTCCAGGTCCTGCCCGTCACGTACGGCACGCCGTTCCGTTCGAGCGTCGCCACGATGGCCGTCACCGCGGCATCGTCGGGCGCCACCTCGCGGGAGGGCGGCAGGTAGTGGTAGCTCGTACCCTCGTCGCGGATCGCGCCGGTCGGCACGATGACGTGGCCCAGCGCCAGCTCCGGGACGAGGACGCCCGCCCCGCCGGCGGCGACGAACGAACGGCAGCCGAGCGCGATCAGCTCCTCGAGGAAGCCGGCCGCCAGCGGTGCGCCGACGCCGGGGTGGATGACCGCGACCCGGTCGTCTCCCCAGGGGATCTCGTACACCGGGTTGTCGCCGATCTCCGATCGCAGTCGCGCGACGCGCCGTCCCCCGGTATCCGACACGACCCGGTCGATGACGTCCTGGAAGTAGCACAGGACCGCGCGGGCCGGGACGTCACGCCGCCGGATCACGCGCGCCGGCTCGATGATCGCCTCCGGCGACGGGTCGAACTCCAGGATCGGGGCGTCGTCGCGGGCTGCCCGAGTCTCGCCGCGCCCGGCGCTCATCGCACCTCCTCGTCTCCCGCCAGCCGGGCCTTCCAGACCTCCTCGCTCGGCCAGCGTCGCGCCCACTCCGGCGTCACGTACGGGAAGCGCGTCGTGGCGCTCTCCGGAGCCCGGATCTCGACCAGGTCCTCCACCTCGAACCCGCTGCGCCGCAGGAGCCGGAGCATCTCGCCGTGCGGCAGGTGGAACTCCACCGAGCGCCCGTCCGGCCACTCGTAGCGGTGCGACCCGAACTGGTCGCGCAGCAGCCGGTCGCCGGCCGGGACGTCGTCCTCGTCGGGCGAGCACAGCATGAACAGGAACGCGTTCGCCAGGAACACGAGCCGGCCGCCGCGGCGGAGGAGCCGGGCGGTCTCCGGGATCCAGCGGTACGGATCGGCCCAGATCGACGCGCCGTACTCGCTGATCGCGAGGTCGAACGACGCGTCGGGGAGCGGCACCGTCTCGGCGTTGGCGAGCAGCAGCGGGAAGTCGACGCCGTGCTCGCGCTGCAGGCGCCGCGCCGTCTCCAGCTGCCGCGGCGAGTTGTCGATCCCGACC
>JAKAAV010000045.1 GCA_021802185.1 Chloroflexota bacterium
CGGTCGTGGGCGCGCGCGACGGACGGCGGCGTCGGACGGGCCACGCGCGGTGGGCCGGCCGCGTCGACCCGGTGGTGGCGCGCCCGGACGGCCTGCCTCCCGGGCTCCGACGTTGACGCCTCCCGGACCGCCCGCACGGCCGCGCCGCGACCCCGGCGGTTCCACGGCTGCCCGTGGCCAGTGCCGCCGTCACCGACCGGCCCGAGCGCGGCCGTGTTGCCCGGGTCGCCGGGGACCATCAGCACGACGAGACCAGCCCGAGGCTTCCGAGGACGACCGAGACGGCGCGCATCGGCGCGCGCAGCATCGGGGCGACCGCGAGCGCCTGCAAAGACGATCGTCACGTTCCAACCGGCCTGACCATGTTGACCCGCGGCTCCCGCATCCGGATCATCGCCACCGCCCCCGCCGCGACAGCCAGCGCGGCCACCACACCGATGGCCGCCGGGTAGCCGAGCGCGTCGGCCACGAGCCCGGAGACGAGCGCGCCCACCGCGAACCCGAGGTCCCGCCAGAAGCGGTACACCCCCAGGGCCGAGGCGCGCCAGGAGGGGTGCGCGACGTCTCCGACGGCCGCGATGAGGGTCGGGTAGACCATCGCGGTCCCCACGCCGAGGAGCGTGCCGGCCGCGGCCCAGCCGGCGAAGCCCCGGACGGCCGCGATGGCGGCGATCGCGACGCCCTGCACGAGCATCCCGCCCACGACGAGCGACTTGCGGCCGACTCGGTCCGACAGCGGCCCGGTGGCCAGCTGCCCGATCCCCCACACGGCGGGATACACGGCCGCCAGGACGCCGATCTGCCCGAGCGGCAGCCCGGACGCGGCGTAGAAGAGCGGCAGCAGGCCCCAGGCCATCCCGTCCTTCAGGTTGGTGACGAGGCCCGACAGGCTGCACGCCGACAGTGTCGGCTCGCCGAGGCTCACCAGCCTGAACACGGCGCCCAGCGCGATCTGCCCGCCCTCACCGGTCGATGCCGTCCGCTGCCGGCCCTCGTGCCGGGCGTGTCCGCGCGTCTCGCGGACCACGAGGGTCGAGAGCGACAACCCGAGGGCCACGTACGCGAGGCCGAGGAAGAACGGGGCCGGGCGCAGCCCGACCTGCTGGGCGATGAACCCGGTGGCGACCGCGGTGAGCGCCAGCCCGCCGTAGCCGGCCCATTCGTTCAGCCCGACGGCGAGGCCGCGCCGCGCGGGCCCGGCCAGGTCGACCATCGCGTTCACCAGGTTCGTCCAGGCCAGCCCCTGGTTCAGCGCCAGGAGCACATTCGCCACGATCACCCATCCCCAGCTCGGCGCCCAGATCAGCAGCAGAGGGACCGGCACTCCGGCCAGCCACCCGGCGACGAGCAGCGGCTTGCGTCCGACCCGGTCGGCGAGCGCCCCCGCCGCCAAGTTGGTGACGGACTTGACGACGCCGAACGCGACGATGAACGTCAGCGCCGACGCGGCCGCCTGCAGCCCGAAGACACGGGTGGCGATCAGGGGCAGCACGGTGCGCTCCTGCCCAAGGACGCCACCCACCAGCGCCTGGACGGCCACGAGGAGGACGAACTGGCCCAGGTTGGCGCGCAGTCCGAGCTCCACCGCTCGCTCCCGGTGCTCGCCGCCGATCACGCCGTCCGCCACCCGCTCCTGCGTCGCTTGCGCCCGGCCGGACCCGCCGGCTGCCGTCCCGGCCTCCACCCTGGCAGGCTCCATGCTGCCATGGAAGCATAGCGCCATTCAAAAGATCGTTAGAATAACGGGCATGGAGTCGGATCGCGTCGTCAAGACGGCCTTCAACCGGGAGTTCGCCCGCCTTGCCGGGGCTCTCGCCAACCCGCATCGCGTCGAGCTCCTGGACCTGCTCGCCCAGGGCGAGCGCAGCGTCGAGGCCCTCGCGACGGAGGCCGCGATGAGCGTCTCCCTGGCCTCCGCGCACCTGCGGGCGCTCCGGCTCTCGCGGCTGGTCGAGACCCGGCGCGACGGCCCTCGGGTCCTGTATCGGCTCGCCGGCGACGAGGTCTACGCGCTCCTCGGGTCGCTGCGTGCCGCGGCTCGTGCGCGGCTGCCCGAGATCCACGACGCGGCGGCCCGATACCTCGCGGACCACGACGGGATCGAGCCCGTGACGCGCGAGGAGCTCGTGAGGCGCGTGCGCGACGGGCGCGCGGTCGTGATCGACGTCCGGCCCGCGGTCGAGTACCGCGCGGGGCACATCCGCGGCGCGGTCTCCGTCCCGCTGCAGGAGCTGGAGGACCGGCTTGGGGAGCTTCCCGATGGCGCAGAGATCGTTGCCTACTGCCGGGGGCCGTACTGCCTCTACGCCTCGACAGCCGTCGCGGAGCTGCGTCGCCGCGGATTCGCGGCGCGACGGCTCGTGGACGGCTTTCCCGAATGGCGCCTCGCGGGACTGCCGACCGCGACCGGGAGCCAACCGTGAGTGATCGGGGACCGGGCGTCAACCGGACGACCGCCGAGGCTGCCCGGGCGGACGACGAGCCCACCGCTGGCGGGTCTTCGCCTGCGTGCGCGTGCGACGCCGCGCCCTCGATCAGCGCCCACTTCGACGCGAAGGTGAGGCGGATGGGGAGCGGCGCGACGGGGACGCCGCACGCGACGACGCGGGCGCTCCTCGATCTGCTGGGCGATGCGAACGGCCACACCGTGCTCGAGCTCGGTGCCGGACGTGGCGGATTGCTGCTCGAGGTGCTGCGCAACGGCGCGGCACGGGTCACCGGGATCGAGCTTTCCGAGGCGAGCCTGGCCGTCGCCCGTCAGCGGATCGCCGATGACGGCTACGCCGACAGGGCGGACCTCGTGGTGGGCGACGGTGCCGCGGTCCCGCTCGAGCCGCACGACTGGGTCGTGCTCGACCGCGTGATCTGCTGCTACCCCGGCGCGGACGCGCTCGTCGCGCATTCCGCGGGTGCTGCCCGGCAGCGGTACGCATTCGCCGTGCCGGATTCGGGGGGCTGGCGCGGCGTGGCCTCGCGCATCGCCCGGCTGGTCGACAACTCGTGGAACAGCCTGATGCGCAGGCCATGCACCACATTCGTGCACGACCTCGAGCGGATCGACGGGATCCTGCGGGGCGCGGGACTCGTGCGATCCGCCACGGCGCGCCGCGGGCTCTGGCATGTGGCGGTGTACGAGCGGGCGTCGGCGGGGCCTGGCCAAACGGTGCCCGCGCGACCGCGCAGCTGAGCCGACGAGCGGTCGCCAGGCCCGGGCGGGATCAGTTCCGGCGACCAGCGGAATCGCGACGCCGGCCGTGGCAATCGCGAAGGGGCGCTCAGCCCGCGCCGTCCAGGGCGGCCGGCAGGTCGAGCCCGAGGTGGTGCGACAGCGCCTCCCTGACCCGTCCGCGCAGCTCCGGGTCGCTGACGTACTGAACCTCGCCGCCGACTTCGAACGCCGTCACGCGGGACAGGTCGATCGTCCCTACCTGGTGGCACAGGATGACCGCGTCCTTCGTCTGCCCGGCGTGCCCGCCCGGGATCACGACCTCCCCCGGATACTTCGCCGGCCGCGCCGAGATCGGGCACACGGTCGCCATGCCGCTGCGGTGGAACGCCTCGTACGAGACGACCAGCGCCCGCCGGGTGCCCTCCTGCTGGTGGCCGCGTGTCGGGTCGATGTCGACGAGCACGATCGCCCAGCGGAGGAGGCGCGCCGTCATCCGGGCCAGCTCTCGCCGTCGCGGAACTCGGCGGCGATCTGCCGCAGCTCCGCCGCGAACGCCGGATCGCTCGCCGCCTGCTCCCACGCCGATGCCTCGGCCTGCGCCCGAACCTCGAGATACAGCCGCTCGACCGCGAGCTCCACCACCGCGTCCTGGCTCCGCGGCAGGTCTGGCAGCTGCGCGAGCTCGCGAACCCGGTGCACCGCCGTCTCGCTCAGGTTGTACGTCCGCTTCACCCGGCCACCCATGGGCGCAGTATCGACGTCCACAATCTGCGCGTCAATCCCTCGTGCAATCGGCCGAGCCCTTGGTGCGCCGATCGCCCCGCGGGCGTCAACAACGGCCGACGGGGCCCGGCGGGTCGAGGGCGCGACGGGTCGTGCCGCACCCGGGCCCGTCATACTGTCGAGCCCGCGACCGAGGAGGCATCCGATGCGCAGCGTGACCTATTCGATGGGCGTCTCACTCGACGGCTACATCGTCGGGCCGGACGGCAACATCTTTGCGCCGGCGCCCGACGAGGAGATGTGGCGCCATGTCATGGACGAGATCCGGGGGGTCGGCGTCCACCTGATGGGACGCCGGCTGTACGAGACGATGCTGTACTGGGAGACCGACGACCACGATTCACCGTTCGACGACACGGAACGCGAGTGGGCCGCGCTCTGGAATCCGATCCCGAAGGTGGTGTTCTCCACCACGCTGTCGGCCGTGGAGGGCAACGCCCGCCTGGCGTCTGGCGGCCTCGCGGAGGAGATCGAGCGGCTGCGTGCCGAGCCGGGCGAGGGCGACATCGCGATCGGCGGCGCGACGCTCGCCGCGGAGGCGGCCGCGCTGGGGCTGATCGACGAGTACCGGCCCCGGGTGTACCCGACGCTGGTCGGCGGCGGGATCCCGTTCTTTCCACGGAACGAGCGCCGGGTGGAGCTCGAACTCGTCGAGACCCGCAGCATCGGCTCAGGAGTGCTCTACCTCCGCTACCGCGTGGCCCATTAGCCGGCTCGTCCGCCGGCGGTTCGCCGGCTTCGGCAGGCAGGTCGAGGATGCGGAACCGATCGACCTCGCGGGCGGACTCGAGCGCCCCGTCCTCGACGATCGCGTAGCGCAGCAGGCGCGGTCCGGGGCGGTCCGGCAGCTGCGGCGGCGACGGCCAGCGCTGCGCGACGCGGTCGGCGGCGTCGATCCCGACGAACGGGCGCCACTCGACCCCGCGCTCGCGATGGTTCGCGTCGGCGACGGCCCGCTGAGCTCTGGCAGCAGGATCGCGGGCACCGTCAGATAGCGGACGTCGATCCGATCCGTCCGCGCTTCCGGCTCGCCCTCGAACCAGCGCACCAGGCGCGCCGGCACCGGGCTCCCCTCGTCCTCGTCGAACGCGAAACCCAGGCGGTCCGCCAGTGGGCCGGGCTGCGGGGTGTGCCAAACCGAGCCGGCCGCGAGCGGGACGCGCAGCGTGGCCAGCACGATCGACGGGACGAACACGTATCGGACGTCGGCGTCGAGCGGGAACCACGCGTCCACGACGCGCGGCGCGAGCCGCATCAGGAACCGGGAGGGCCGGGCGTTCACCGCCTCCCCTCCGTGCGGCCCGATCGCGCCCTCGAGCGTCGGCCGCCCGGTGGTCGCGACGGGCTCGCCGGCCTCGTCGAACTCGGTCAGCGTCGCGCCGTCCGGGTCGATCACGACGCGCATGTACGGACGCCCGCCGGCGTCGGGGTAGTCGGCCGTCCACGTCGCGCCGTCGCGGCGGATCGAGTCGGGGTCGAGCAGGCCCAGGCCGATGTAGGGCAGGTCGAACGGGTGCGGGGACATCCCTCGTCTCCTATCGCACCTGGCAGGGGCACCGTGCCGGCGTGAGGGACGCCGGTGGTTGCCGGGCCGTCGTCGAGCCAGGACTCTCGGGCCGCTCTCGATAGGTGCCGCGCTCGCGGCTGGAGGTAAGCGTGAGGCAAGGTGGACAGAGTAGCCTCGGGATGGAGGTCGTCTCGTGCCGCGTGTCTGCGAGTTCTTCGGGATCCAGATCTACATCTACTACAGCGACCACCAGGATCCCCACTTCCACGCGCTCTATGGCGGACGCGAGGTCGAGGTCCGGATGGATGACCTTTCCGTCCTGGCGGGCCAGCTGTCGCCGCGAGCCATGGGAATGGTCGTCGAATGGGCAAGCGCTCGACGAGACGCGCTGTTCGAGGACTGGAAGCTCGCCGAAGAACACCTGCCGCTCAAGAAGATCGCACCACTCAAGTAGGATCAGCGAATGCTTCGCGTTCGCCGCGTCCTCGCTCTCGACGGCTTCCGGGTGCGCCTGACGCTCACCAGCGGGGATGTGGTTGAGCGCGATCTCACCGACGTCCTCTGGGGCCCGGTCTTTGAGCCGTTGCGGGCCGACCTCGCCAGGTTCCGCGAAGTCTCGGTTGAGGCTGGGACACTCGTGTGGGCAGGAGGCGCCGATCTCGACCCGGACGTGCTGATCTGGGGTGGACCGGCGCCGCACGGTAGTGATGCGCACCCACCGCGGTACCTCAAGCTCGAGTCTCCTCGCTCGGCGCCGATGACCGCGGGCTGATTCCGCGGCCCAGGCCGATGTAGGGCAGGTCGAACGGGTGCGGGGACATCCCTCATCTCCTATCGCACCCTGGCGGGGCACCGTGCCGGCGTGAGGGACGCCAGTGGTTGCCGGGCCGTCGTCGAGCCAGGACTCTCGGGCCGCTCTCGATAGGTGCCGCGCTCGCGGCTGGAGTGAGTCTACGCGGGGTCAGTCTCCCTCCCGGTCATGCCGCCCGCCGCCGATGGCCCAGACCCACCCACCGCACCACTCGCAGTGGTACGGGTGCAGGCTCCCGTCGCGGCGCATGCCGCGGTTCGCGTACGAGCGCGCCTCGCGCCTCGACTCGTACCGTGCCTTCGACCCGCACCCCCGCTCGACGAGCGGCAGGTCCCGGTTGATGCACCGTCGGTAGTCGACGAGCCTGCCGCGAGTGTCGGACGGGGGCGTGACAGGTTGGATGGCACGCTATCCGGCAGCGACCTTGGCGCGCTGGAACAGCTCGGCCGGCATCGGTCGTTCGAGCTCCCAGATGATCTGTATCGGACGGTCGTGCTTGTGGCTCACGTGGTGCGCCAGCCCCAGACAAAGGTACGGGTTGCTGATATCGCGGTCGTCTCTGCGGTCCTCGCGTACAAACAACACCACGCGGGAACCGCGCGCTGAGTGGTTGATGTACCGCTGTCCCGTCGGCGAGTTGGTGGCGGTGCCGGACTGGCTTTCCCATTGAAACAGCGTGGGCGAGACCGGGTAGTCCTGGTAACGGGTTGTCGGGGAGAAGTCCGCCTCGGATTTATTCAGGGTGATGAGGAGGACGTCAGTCGCGGCCAACGGCATCCAGATGACGCCCTCGCGGATCTCCCGCATCACACCGTTGTTCACGAGATTGTACGCGGCGATGATCTCGTAGAGGCTGTACGTCGCATGGCTCTGAAGCGGGAGGAGTCCGTGGCGGTCGATCGGGACAGAGTCGAGGCGTGCCCGTTCCCTGAGCACGCCCAGAAGATCGATCAGTTCGGCCTTCAGAGACGAGCATTGCCAGAACGATTGAAGCGCGGAACGGAGATCGGCGATCGGCTTCTTGCGCTGGCCTAAGACCGCGAACAGCATGAGGAGCAGGCGGCCCTCACGAGTATCCGGCTCGAGATCGGCCGGCGGCTCATCCGCAAGTAGCCACGACGTCCAGAGGTCGAACCTCTGGTCGTCGTCGATATGCAGCATCCGACCAATCGATTTGCCGAACTCGATCTCTGCGGAACTGGGTGCACTCCGAATGTGCCCGGCGGAGCGGAGGGCCGAGGTGAATGTCGTTCCGCCGGAGGGATTGCTGTAGACGTCCTGGAGATCGAACGAACTGGCTTCGAGGAACTCGGGCAGACGCGTGGCCGGTGGCAGGCCGCGCAGGTCTTCGACGAGCAATCTGCGCGTGCTCTTGAGCGTCGACTTGAGGTTGTCGAGGATAATGCGTTGTGAGATCTCATCCAAGCGTATCGCGCAACCGGGCGGCATGAGCGGGAAATGTTCCCCGACTGTTCGCTCGAGCTGACGTCGCGTGCCCCCCAAGAGCGCGCGAAACTTGATGTCAAACCGGTACTCGGTGTGCGCCTGACCGATGAAATCGAGCACCGTGAGGACACTCTTTCCAGGCGACCACCGGAGCCCGCGACCGAGTTGCTGCAGGAAGATGGTCGCACTCTCAGTCGGGCGCAGGAGCAGTAGCGTGTCTACCTCAGGAATGTCGACGCCCTCGTTGAACAGATCGACCGTGAAGATCGCTCGGAGCTCTCCCCGGCGCAGCCGACTAACCGCGTCCCGCCTTGTCTCTGAGTGGGTTTCTCCGTCGAGCGCGATCGCGGGCAGACCGGCTTCGTTGAACTGCTGTGCCATGAGGTGCGCGTGGGCGACGCCGACACAGAACCCGAGTGCGCGCATCTGCGTCGGATCGAGAACCCACTCGCGGACGGCCTCGATGATGCGCGTCGCCCTGACGTGGTCCCCCGTCAGCACGTCCTCGAGTTCGCTCGTCACGTACCGGCCACGTTGGAACCCAACGCCTCGGAGGTCGGTGCCGTCGTTCACCCCGAGGTAGTGAAACGGACACAGCAGTCCTTGGTCGAGCGCGTCCCACAGACGCATCTCGGAGGCGATCCGGTCGTCAAACCAGTGCAGGATCTCCTGACCGTCGGCTCGTTCCGGCGTAGCGGTGAGACCGATAAGCATCTTTGGACGCAAGTACCCGAGAAGTCGGCGGTACGTCGGCGCCTCAGCGCGATGAAACTCGTCGACGATGATCACGTCGAATCGTTCCGGATCGACGTGATCCAACCCCCTGTGCAGCGACTGGATCGAGGCAAACACGTGGTCCCACCGCTCGGGCCGCTCGGTCCCGATGTAACGTTCCCCGAACGCGGCGTCGTCCAGGACTTTCTGGAACACCTCCTGGCTCTGTCGGAGGATCTCGTCCCGGTGGGCCACGAAGAGCAATCGCTCGTAGCCCTCTGCCCGGAGCCGTGCGTAGTCGAAAGCGGATACCCACGTCTTGCCGGTCCCGGTTGGCGCCACGATCAGGTTCTTCCGGTGATCGCGACGGCGCTCCGCGTGCAGAGCTTCGAGGATCTGTTCCTGGAAAGGCTTTGCCCGGGCCCCGCTTCGTCCTCCGAGCAGAACGACCTCGCCTGAGGCCCGATGGCGCTCGGCATCGAGCGCGGCCTGTAGACGGTCGCCGTCTTCTCGCGGGTCGTACGACTCGAACTCGGGCTCTTGCCAGTACTGCTCGAACGTCGCCTCGATTCGGTCGATGATCTGTGGGTTATCGATGACCGTCGCCCGGACGTTCCACTCGAGCCCCTCGAGGAGGGCCGAGTGCGTCAGGTTCGAAGAGCCGACGTATGCGGTGTGATAGCCGGAGTTGCGCTCGAACAGCCACGCCTTGGCGTGAAGCCGAGTCTGGGCTGTCTCGTACGAGACCTTGACCTTGGCGCCGAGCCCGACCAGTTCGTCGAGCGCACGCTTCTCTGTCGATCCCGTGTAGACACTCGCGATAACGCGCATCGACCCGCCGCGGAGCAGGAACTCCTGAAGTTCCTTCCGGATCAGCCGGATCCCGGCGAAGCGGATAAACGCGCTGAGCAGATCGATCCGGTTGGCGCTCTGGATCTCGAGGGCCAGTTGAGTGCCGATCTGGAAGTCGCCGCGACCGTTGGTCAGGAGGACACTGTCCCGAAGGGAGATGCTGGGCCGAGGGGTGGGCAGTCCGGGCGCCGACGCTGCAACCTCGATCAGCAGGTTCGCGGCCGGGTCGACCGCCGCGGAGCTGCCGTCGCCGTACGGCATGTACAACTCGTGGACCAGGCGGTTTGCGAGATCGACCTGCTTGGCGCGCCGGTCCGGCAGCGACGACGGCATTGCCGAGATCGACTCTCGGACCTTCTCGAGGAGGTGGCGGGCGAGGACATCCGCCAGGTCGCCGTCCTCGACAGGCTGGAGCCTCGGATACCTGCCGGCCTTCCGAGCCTTCTCGATGCGAGTCCGAAGCTCGCCCGTGACGAGTCCTTCGTAGAGACCAGGCGGCAGCTCGTCGTCGGTCATTTTCGGGAACGGACCTCCACTTGGGCTCCCCGGTTCGCCCTCTCCCCCATTTCGACGAGGCGGGCCAGCGCGTTGGCGAGGCGCATCTGGCGCGGGGTGCGGCACTGGACGCGGATGAGCTCGGGGCTGGCGACGACGACGGCCAGGCAGCGCGCCCGGGAC
>JAKAAV010000046.1:0-7060 GCA_021802185.1 Chloroflexota bacterium
TTCCTGTTGTCGGAGAGGAACTCGCCGCCGGCGACGAACAGCGTCTGCGCCTGCGAGCTGGTGAGGTACTTCATGAGCGCTGCCGACTGCGGCGTGTTGTGGAACGCGCCGAACAGATCGCCCGCGCCCTCGACGGCGTTGGCGTACTGCGGAGTGATGGCCGGGAACGGGAAGAAGTTGTAGTCGACGCCGCGCTGCTCGTTGGCGAACTTGCCGAGGCCGGTGATGAAGCTAGCCTCGTGGAGGAACAGGCAGCCGGGCGGCGTGCTGAAGAGCGGGTCACCGGCGTTCGCGAAGTTCGTGGTCAGGATCCGGTTCACGCCACCGTAGCTCTGCGAGACCATCTGGCCGAGGTCCTGCCACGCAGTCTTGACCTGGGTACTGGTCCACTTCAGCTTGCCCTGCCACCACTGGTTGTAGACGCTCGGTCCGTAGGTCTTCAGCATGAACGTCTCGACGACGTCGGTGGCCGGCCAGCCGGACGCCGCGCCGGACGCGACGCTGAAGCACCAGCCCGCCTGGGCCTTGGACGGGACGTCGGACTTGATGAGGCTCTGCAGGTCCGTGTAGGTCTTGGGCGGATTGGCGCTCAGGTCGCCGGCGACCTTCGGGTCGTACCAGACCTGACCCTTCGCCGACACGTCGAGGAAGACTCCGGTGAGCTTCCCGTTGACGGTCCCCAGCTGGACGTACGACGCCGGCGTCTGGGCCTGGTACTGGCTCACGTTGAGCATGCTCGACAGGTCCTGCAGCTTCCCGGAAGCCGTGTACTGCTGGAGCTGGGCAGGACCGGGGATCCCGGCGACGTCCGGGAGGTTGTTCGCGGCGATGCCTGCGGTCAGCACCGCCGGCTCATCGCGCGTGCCGGTGTACTTGACGGAGATGCCCGTCGCCTCCTCGAACGGCTTGAGCATGTTCAGGAACTGCGTCTGCTCCGAGCCGCCCCACACAGCCAGCACCGTGACCTGGCCGCCCGGGTGCCCGAGCGTCGCCGCGAACGACTTGGCGGCCGAGATGGCCGACGGGGCGGCGGACGGGATCGGCGTGGCGGACGGGGCCGGGGCGGCGGACGCGGCGCCGGACGCGGCCGGAGATGCCGCTGCCGAGGCGGCCACACTGGCGGGAGCGGATGCGGCCGCGGACGCCGCCGCACTGGCCGCGGGCGACGGCGTCGCGCCCGAGCCACAGGCGGCGGCGATCAGTGCGATGGTCCCCGCCATCGCACTGATCTGGATACCGCGCGATCTTCCGTTGATCACGTGCTTGCTCCTTTCGGCCCGGCGTTGCCGCCGGACCCACCTCACACCGGGCGATGGCCGCCCGTACGCAGCTTGGCCGGCGGTCGTCCGCCGGTCTCCCCACCGTGCGGGCCCGGCGACGAGCCGCGCACGACAAGCTGGGTCTCGAGAACGGATCGCACCGGGACCGGGCGGCCGGCGATGCGATCGATGAGCGCCCGGCCCACGCTGAAGCCGAGCTCGTAGGCGGGAAGGTGGATGGTCGTGAGTGGAGGATCGAAGTTGGCCGCGACCGGGATGTCGTCGAAACCAACGATCGCGAGCTCCTCCGGGACGCGCACGTGCCTGGCCCGTGCCGACCCGATGACGCCCAGCGCGACGACATCGCTCGCTGCAAAGACCGCGGTGAACGGCACGTGCCGGCGGAGCAGCCGGTCCATCGCGGCGTGCCCGCTGGCGGCGTCGAAGTCCGCGTGCGCAACGAGCCGCTCGTCGTACTCGATCCCGGCCCCGGTGAGCGCCTCGCGATACCCCTGGAGCCGGTCCGTGGCTGCGGTGTACGCGAGCGGAGCGTTCGTGATGCATGCGATGGCGCGGTGACCCGAGGCGACGAGGTGCTGGACCGCGAGACGTGCTCCGCTGACGTTGTCCACGTCCACGCTCGGGATCGTCGTCCCCGGGAGTGCCCCTTGCAGCACCACGGGGAACCCTGCGGCTTGCAGTTCCGTCACCGCGGGGTCATCGGCGCGCGGTCCCGACAGGACCAGGCCGTCGACATGATGTTCGCGGATCAGCGCCACGTACGAGTTGTCGCCCGGCGGCACGGGTTCGACCATGACCCGGTACCCCGCTGCGCGGGCCGCCTCGGTCAAGCCGCGGATCGTCTCTGGGAGGAGCGCGTCGACCGCGACCTGCTCGGGGCGCTGCCGCATCACCAGGCCGAGCACCGTGCTCACGCCCACCGCGAGCCGCCTGGCGGACGCGTTCGGCGCGTACCCGAGCTCGAGGGCGGCTGCCATCACGCGCTCGCGCGTTGCCTCGCTGATCTGGGCCGTCGGGTGATCGTTGAGCACGAAGGACACGGTCGTACGGGAGACGCCCGCGAGCCTGGCGACGTCTGCGCTGGTAGGCCTCTTGTGGATCGCCACTGAGAAGCTCTCCCCGATGCGGGGATTGACCGGTGCCCGAGCGCGCGTAGACTAACGCGAGTTAGTAACGCGCGTCAATACAAACGACGCAGGGCCGACGTGCGATGAACTCCGTAGGATCGGCCCGTCGCCGTCGTAGTACCCGCCGGTCCCTCACGGACCGAACGATCGGAAGAGGAGCCCGAGGCATGCTGGAAGAGGTCAACGTCCCGCCGCTTTCGCTCGAGGCGTACGGGGAGGTCGCCGGCGAGGAGGCGGTGTCGGAGATCAGACGGCTGGCCGAGCCACTCCGCGGAGCCCGCATCCTCCACGTCAACGCGACGAAGTTCGGCGGAGGTGTCGCCGAGATCCTGCCCACGCTCACCGGCCTCATGCGGGACGTCGGCCTCGAGGCCGAGTGGCGCCTCATGCCGGGGAACGACCAGTTCTTCAACGTGACGAAGCTCGTCCACAACGGGCTCCAGGGGATGGACGTCGCGCTCGACCAGACGAAGCGGCAGACCTACGAGGACGCCAGCCGCCGCTTCGCGGACGCCTTCCAGGGGGAATACGACTACGTCGTCATCCACGACCCCCAGCCGGCCGCGCTCCGCTCGCTGCGACCGAACGCACCCGGCAAGTGGATCTGGCGGTGCCACATCGACCTGACCGCTGCGAACCCCGACGTGTGGGGGTTCGTCCGGCCGATGGTGGAGGCGTACGACGCCGCGATCTTCACGCTGCCGGACTACGTCATGCCCGACCTGCGCGTGGGCGTGCTCGCGTTCATCCCGCCCTCGATCGATCCGCTCTCACCGAAGAACATGACCCTGGCGCCGGCGCTCCTTGACGACGTGCTGTACCGGCTCGGCGTCGACCCGCACCGGCCGCTCCTGCTCCAGGTCTCGCGCTTCGACCCGTGGAAGGATCCGAAGGGCGTGATCCAGGTGTATCGCGCCGTGAAGCGCGAGATCCCCGGCGTGCAGCTCTCGCTGATCGGCTCGATGGCCAGCGACGACCCCGAGGGCTGGGGGATCTACAAGGACATCCTGCGGTACGCGGGGCAGGACCCGGACCTGACGATCATGACGAACCTCGACGGCGTGGGCGCGCTCGAGGTCAACGCCTTCCAGCGCGCGTCCGACGTGGTGCTTCAGAAGTCCCTGCGCGAGGGCTTCGGCCTGACCGTGAGCGAGGCGCTCTGGAAGGGCGTGCCGGTCGTGGGCGGTCGGGTCGGCGGCATCCCGATGCAGATCGGCGACGACGCGGCGGGGCGGCTCGTCACGACGAACGACGAGGCCACGGCCGCCTCCCTCGAGCTGCTGCGCGACGACAACCTGCGCACGGGCCTGGGCGAGGCCGGCAGGGAGCGCGTCCGGCGCAACTTCCTTTCGACCCGGAACCTGCGCGACTACCTGCTGCTGTTCAACGCGCTCCGCACGGGGGACACGTCGCTGGTCCCCCAGGGCCGGATCGTCTAGCCACGCGGCTGCGAGGCGGGCGCAGGCCCGAGCCCGCCGCAACCCCTGCCCTACTCGAGCTCGATGCTCTCCCGCCGCGGCAGGTCGTCGGCGGCCCGCTCCTCCATCCGGTCGATCCAGTGGTCGATGAAGGCTCGCGCGGCGAGCAGCTGCTCCTTCCGGGCGGCGCGCATGTGCGCACGAACCTCCGGCGGGAAGACCTCCCGCCAGACGCCGACGAGCCCCTTGGGCGCCCGCGCCTCGCGCGTCTCCATCGCCGCAAGGCGGTCCGCGATCGCTTCGAGTCGCTCTTCGAGATCGGTCATCGCTTCTTCGCTCCTGCCTTCGCCTGCGGCCTTGCCGCGAACCTGACCGTCAGGACGTGGTCTTCCATGCCGGCACTGTCCGTGGGCAGACCCACGAGGGCGCGCGGAAGGATGAGGTTCCGGCGCCACCACCCCACCTGCACGACGAGCTCGTCGCCATTTCGATGCAGCCGCACCTCGTCGCGCGTGGTGAACGGCAGATCGAGCGCGAGCACGTACGTGCCGTCCTCGCGGTGGATGCGGTACGGCCGGCCGCGG
This sequence comes from Chloroflexota bacterium, assembly GCA_021802185.1. GTDB lineage: Bacteria > Chloroflexota > Limnocylindria > Limnocylindrales > CSP1-4 > JAJYNJ01. The sequence continues at coordinate 4,410 of JAKAAV010000046.1, forward strand.
TAGAAGAATTTCGTCGGATCCTCGTCCCCGAACACCGCGGCGCCGAGCGTCTCGAGCATCGCCGCGCCGGTGACCTCGTGCTCGAAGAACGGGGCCTGCCGGATCGGGACGGGATCGAAGTCGGCCTGCACCTCCGGCCAGTAGCGCGCCTGTGCCTGCCGCCACGCCTCGAAGTACGGGCCGGCGTCGTCCGGGACCACGCGATTGCAGATCACGAGGTCCGTCGGGTAGCCGTACAGGTGAAAGTACGTGAAGGCGCGCTGCGCCTCCCTGATCACCATCTTCTCGAGGTTCAGAACGAGCCGGATCGACGACATGTCGGGGTTTGCCAGCAGGTCGTGCATGTGCTCGAGCCGTGCGAACAGCTCCTCGCCGGCGTGGTAGAACTCGTCGCCCGGCATCGGCATGCCGAGGACCCGGCCGACGATCGGGCTCGTGACCTGCGCGATCCGGCGCTGCAGCGGGTAGATCTTCTCGATCCACCACTTGCCGGCCTCGGGCAGCGAGAGCAGGCGGAGCGTCTCGCCGGTCGGAGCGGCGTCGACGATGATGACGTCGAACTCGCCCTTGTCGTGGTGCTCCGCGATCCACAGGAGGCTGGCGAGCTCGTCCATGCCGGGGAGCACGCTCATCTCCTGTGCCATGACCACGTCGAGGCCGCGCCACTGGAACACGCTCGAGACGTATGCCTGGATCGTGCCCCAGTACTTCTCGATGTTGTGCGAGACCTCTGACTCCTGGCCCCACAGGTTCTCGGCGACCTTGACGGGTTCGGGCCCGAGCTCGGTGTCGAACGAGTCCGCGAGGCTGTGCGCCGCATCGGTCGACAGCACGATGGTCCGGTAGCCGCGGCGTGCCGCGAGCAGGCCGGTCGCGGCGGCGACGCTGGTCTTGCCGACGCCGCCCTTGCCCGTGTAGACGATGATCCGTGTCATGTGAGCTCCCGTGCGTCACGTCGATGGTACGCCGGGGAGCGCTCAGGCTCGGCAGGAGCCGCGACCTGAGCGTGTCGGAGCCGCTCGCAGCGCCCGGCCCGCCCCGGGTCGGCGGCGCGGTCAGGACGTCGCTCCCTTCCCAAGGTACGCAACTGCAACGTGCGCTCGGTCCGCGGACGCGTACGGCAAGCGCGGTGTGCGGCGAGCCGCGTCACCGGCGCTCGCGCCCGATGGGGCTGTGATCGATCTGAAACCATCGTCCCGGACGGGATGAAGCCCCTGCGCCCATGGGAAGGGCACCCTTCGGCGGCCAGTCCCCGCTGAACAGATCGAGATGCCCTTCATCGCCTGTTTCTCGGGCCCGTACCTGCCCTTCCGTTTCCTCGCCGAGGTCCGTCGGCTGTACGACGTGTCGCGCTGGTCCGTCGTCGAGGTCACGCCGACCGACGAGGGCGTCGTCGTCGAGCTCGCCGCGCCGTCCTGGCTGACCGATCTCGTTGCGGACCTCGCGACCAGGTTCGGCGGCACCGTCGTGCTGAACGCGGCAGAAGCTCTCCGCCTGCGCGACCTGGCCGCCGAGGCCCGGTCGCGGGGCGGGCCGAGGAGGTTCGCGCGCGCGTCCGGCTGGCGCCAGGAGCCGTCGCGCGACCGGCGGAGCGTGGCGGACGGGCGGCGGAACGTGGCCTCCGGGCGGCCGTGACGGGTCCGCGCGGGCGCGGGCGCTGGCCGAGGTCTACGTGAACGGGTGATCCCCGCCCGGCGCGCCGGGCCGCGTGTCGTCCGGCGGGCCCGACGTCGCCAGCCCCAGGGCCTCGCCCTCGACGCACACCGCGACGACTCCGAGCCCGGCCAGCCGCTCGAACGTGGCCGCGCGGCGGACCGTCCAGGCGGCCACCTCGAGACCGGCCTCGCGCGCACGCGCCACGCCCCGCGCCGAGACGGATCCCCAGCGCGCCGCGATCCCGGCGCATCCGAGCCGGGCCGCGAGGTCGATCGCCTCGTCCCCGAGCTCGTGCGCGTTCAGCCAGCGCGACCGTCCTGGCGCGATCCGGCCGAGGTGCACGAGCGTGTCCGCGTCGAACGAGGACACGACCCCACGCCCCTCGCCGCCGACGCGAGAGTCGCGGAGTGCGTCCACGACCGGCTCCGCCGCATCCTCCTTCAACTCCACGTCGAGGAAGGCGTCCACCGGCACGATCTCCAGGACGGCGCGCAGCGACGGGACTCCCAGCGCCTCGAGGGCGTCCGCCGCCAGATCCGCGACGCGCACCGGCCGGCGCTGGACGCGTTCGAGCGTCTCGTCATGGATCACGACGGGCACGCCGTCGCGCGAAAGGCGTACGTCGAACTCGAGCCCGTCGCATCCGGGCAGGGCGAGCGCCGCGTGGAAGGCCGCGAGCGTGTTCTCCGGTACCACGCGGTGGTCGCCGCGATGCGCGAGCACGAGCGGGCGGTTCGGCGTCACCGGGCGGTTCGGCGTCACGTCAGGCCCCGACCCCTTGCACGACGGTGGCCCCCTCGAGAGCTGCCGGCTCCGTCCGGCATTCGTCCGGGCCGCGTGTCGCCGCACCGAGCATCTCCGCGATCTCGCGCGCGACCGTCCGGCCCTGCGACACGCAATCGGGGATCCCGACGCCGTGGTACGCGGCGCCGGCGAGGCGGATCCGCGGGAACCCCGCCAGCGCGGCCTCGGCGACGGCCACGCGCTCGAGATGC
>JAKAAV010000046.1:7070-9917 GCA_021802185.1 Chloroflexota bacterium
TCGGCGCTGTCCGCCGCGACGGCCGCAGCCAGCTCTTTCAGGACGCCGCGATAGGCGCGAGCGGTGAACGCTCCCGCCTCGACGCATCGTTCTGCGGCCCCCTCAGCCTCGGCGACGGCCACGCGCTCGAGATGCCCCACGGTGTACTGCGGCATCTGCCCCGGCCAGCGGCTCACGCGCGCGAACAGCGGCCGTCCCCGGACGGCCATCGCCGCCACCACATCGGACTCGACCGCTGCACGCAGCTCCTCGTCCGTCATCCCGGGCGCGCGCCCTGACCGCGAGCCGAGGAATGCCCGGAGCAGCACGGCGCCGTCGGGCGCGCGTCCGGGCCACTTCGCCGAGCTGACGGTGCACGCGTCGAGGGTCAGCGACTCGCCGGCGGCGACGAGGAACCCGTGGGATCGAGGCGGTTCGGGGAACTGCTCTGCGCGATAGGCGAGCGAGACGACCGCGGTCGTTCCGTGCGGGATCGCGTCGATCGCCCGCGCGGCGGCAGGGACGGGGTCACGCAGCAGCGCCGAGGCGGCCGGCCCCGGGACTGCGAGCACGATGGCGTCGGGCACGAGGACCTCGCCCGTCGACAGGCGCGCCTCGATCCGATCGGGCGACACGGACAGGCCGGTGATGGCCACGCGCGTCCGGGGATCGACCTCGGGCTGTCGTTCCAGGGCCCGGACGAGCGCGTCCACGAGCTGGCCGACGCCGCCGGCGAACGTGACGAACGGCGGGAGGGGTCGGGCAGGACGTTCCGGCGACGCGGGCCGGTCCTCGCCGCACGCGGGCCCTCCTGCGGCCGGCGCGGCGGCCTTCTCGTCCGCGGGGGGCCGGTGACGGCGCGATGCGAGGCTCGCCAGGAGCAGGCTCCGGTGGTCCCGGTTGGCCTCGCGCAGGGTCGGGACCACGGCGTGCAGGCTGAGCTCGTCGATCGGCGTGCCGTAGACGCCGCCGATGAGCGGCTCCGCGAGCTTGCGGACGAGTGCGTCCCCCAGGCGCTGCCGCAGGTACCCGCCGACGCCCACGTCGCGGCCGAGGTCCGCCCGGGGCAGCACCAGGTCGAGGCCCATCCTGAGCTTCTCGAACGGCGAGAACAGGGGCGTCGCCAGGAACGGCGCGGCGCGGGTCGGGAGCACGAGGCCCATGTCCTGCGGCATGGGCACGAACGCGCCGCCGGTCCGGATCAGGACACGCCGCGGCTCGAGCGGCACGACGACGTCCCCCTCGAGGCCGAGCTCGCTCGCCAGCCGGAGGGCCGCGGGCCGGTACGAGACGAACGAATCGGGGCCGCTCTCGACGAGAAACCCGTCGACGAGATCGGTCCGCAGCTTCCCGCCGAACCGCGGCGACGCCTCCACGATGGTCGTCGGGATGCCCGCACGGGACAGCTCCCACGCGGCGGAGAGTCCGGTGATCCCGCCGCCGACGACGAGGACTCCGCACGCCCGCGGCATTCGAGGCGTCATCGCGGCAGAGCCGTCATCGCGCCGTTCGAGCTCACCGCGGCCGAGCCGTCACCGCGCGACGGCGAAGGCGTGGTCCCGCTCGTCGCCGGACGCGCGTGGGACATACGGACACAGGGGGTCGGCCTCGAGCGCGTCGCCCGTCGCCGCCCACGCGCGTGCCCGCGAACCGCCGCAGATCTCGACGTGCTCGCATCGCCCGCAGCGGCCGCGGAACTGCGAGACGTCGCGCAGGGCGCGGAACAGCTCGTGCTCCCGGTACACCCGGACGAGGTCGTCGGTCCGGACGTTGCCGGCGGGCAGCGGCAGGAACCCGGACGGGAAGATCGACCCGTCGTCCGAGACGAAGACGATCCCGTTCCCGTCGCGCACGCCGAAGCCACGTCCGACGGCGCTGCGCGCGATCGTCGCGTCGTCGAGCCCCTCCTCGCGCATGCGCCGCAGCGCGACCCGCCGGTAATGGGTCGCCTCGGTCGTCTTGATCGCGAACGGCGACTCCTTCGACAGGTCGTACAGCCACTGGTTGAGCCGCTCCGACTCGCCGGGGGTGATCTCCCGCAGGTCGGATCCGCGCCCCACGGAGATCAGGAAGAACAGGCTCCAGCGGATGATCCCGAGGCGGCCCATGAGGGCGTGGAGCGCCGGCAGGTCCTCGAGCGTCTCCGACGTGACGAGCGTGTTCACCTGGAGCGGAAGCCCCGCGGCGTGCGCCCAGCCGACCGCGCGCATCGTCATGTCGAACGTGCCGGGGACGCCCCGAAACCCGTCGTGCCGCGCGGCGTCCGAGCCGTCGATGCTCAGCGACATCGTCTGGATCCCGGCCTCGCGGAGCGACACGAGGCGCTCCGGGGTCATGTCGGCGGTCGCCGACGGTGCCAGCGACGCACCGATTCCGAGGTCGGTCGCGGCACGGACGAGCGTCTCGAGGTCCGGCCGCCGCAGGGGATCGCCGCCCGTGAACACGACGTGCGGATACGGACGCCCGAACCCGGTGATGGCGCGAAGGAGCGCGAGCCCCTCCTCGGTCGACAGCTCGGAGGGACTGCGCTGCGGCTGCGCGACGGCCCGGCAGTGCCGGCACGCCAGGCCGCAGGAACGCGTCGTCTCCCAGTACACGAGCATCGGTGCGCGGTCGAACACGAACCCGGTGGGGACGACGGCACCGACGGCCGGCGGCCGCCCGATCGCCTCGGGCGCGACCGGGCGGTGGTGACCTGTCGTCGACGGAGCCCCGTCGGTCGTCGCGCCGTCGCTCCCGTCGACGGGACCGGCGAGCCCGGCATTCGCCGCTGGTCCGACCGTCCGCTCGACGATGTCCGCGAGCGCCGCGATGAACAACGGGTCGTCGTTCATCGAGCGGGCCCGGACGAGCGTCGCCCCGGCGTCG
>JAKAAV010000047.1 GCA_021802185.1 Chloroflexota bacterium
CCGGGAAAGTCCATGAGCTCCGCGAGCCCGAGCGCGCGCGGCTCGTCGGCGAGGAACCGGGCGATGTCGTCGGCGCGGACGGTGTATGCGCTCGACTCGAACGGGCTGGCCGGCACGCACGAGGGCGTCATCACGTAGTACTCGAGCGGCATCTCGCCGGCCGAGGCGAGGAGGGCGCGCACGCCGTCGAGCCCGAAGACGTTGGCGATCTCGTGGGGATCGAGCACGACCGTGGTCGTGCCGAACGGGAGCACGGCGCGCGCGAACTCGTCGACCATGAGCTTGGTCGATTCGATGTGCATGTGGGCGTCGATGAACCCGGGCAGGAGCACGAGCCCGGAGACGTCGACGGTCTCGCGTGCCGGGACGACGCCGGGCGTCCCTGCGTACGGCCCGATCCCGGCGATGTGCTCTCCGGCGATCGCCACGTCGGCGTCGAGCAGCTCGCCGGTGAAGACCGACAGCACGCGGCCGCCGGCGAGCACGAGGTCGGCGGGCTCGTCACCGCGCGCGACCGCGATCCGACGGGACAGCTCCGCCGTCCGCTCGTCGGGCGTCATGTCGTCACCCCTGCCTTGCGCATCGTCCCGTCACCGGTATTCGTAGACCGGGCGCGGTCCCGGCACGTCGGGGATCGGCGCCGGGCCGGCGCTCGTCCGTGGTCCGGAGATCCCCACCAGGTCGTCCGGCGTCACGGGCACGCGGCTGAGCTCCCGCCCGGTCGCGTCGCGGAGCGCGGCCGCGACCGCAGCGGTCGCCACGATCGTGGCCCCTTCCCCGACGCCCTTCGCACCATACGGCGACCCGGGCTCGGGTTCCTCGACGATCGCGGAGACGACCGGCGGCATGTCGAGGATCGTCGGCAGGAGGTAGTCCGTGAACGAGGCGTTCGCGATCTTCCCATCGCGCAGCTGGATCTCCTCGAGCAGCGCCAGCCCCAGCCCCTGGGCCGCGCCACCCTCGATCTGCCCCTCCACGCCGCGCGGGTTCAGCGCCTTCCCGACGTCCTGCACGCCCCCGAGCTGCACGACCCGGACGAGGCCCAGGTCCAGGTCGACCTCGACGACCGCGCGCATCGCGCCGAACGCGAACATGACGTGCGGGTCCCCCTGCCCGCGCCCGTCGAGTCTCGCGGTCGGGCGATGCCGGTAGACCTCGGTCGCCTCGAGCGGCGGGTCGAGCAGGTCCGCGACGACGCCGATCGCCACGTCGCCGGCGAACACCCGGCCGTCGGCCAGGCGGAGCGGCCCGGCGAGGGTCGCGCCGGCGTGCGAACGCGCCGCGGCGCGGGCGAAGAGGTGCTCCCGGACCCGGCTGCACGCGGCCGCCACCGCCCCACCGGCCATCACGGTCTGCCGCGACGCCGACGTCGATCCCGCCGACCCCACCTCCGTGTCGGCGCCCATCTGCACGACCTCGTCCACGCCGAGCTCGGTGCGGACGATCTGGGCCAGCACCGTCTGGAGGCCCTGACCGACCTCCACCGCGGCGCTGTGCACCGTCGCGACGACGCCGTGCGGCCCGCGCTCGAGCCGGACGCGCGCCTCGCTCGAGTCGTCGTAGCCCTCGCTGTACGCGATGTTCTTGTAGCCGAGCGCGTACCCGACGCCGCGCCGCACGTGCTCGCCACGCCCGACGTTGCCCGCACCGCCGGGCAGCGTGACCCGGTCGCGGAACGCCGCCGGCAGGTCCGACGGCATCGGCAGCGCGACGCACCGCTCGAGGACCTCGCGCGCCGGAGCCGAACCGTGGATGACCTGCCCGGTCGGCAGCACGGACCCCGTGTGGAGCACGTTCTTCAGCCGCAGCTCGACCGGATCCATGTCGAGAGCGGCCGCGAGCCGATCCATCTGCGCTTCGTGCGCGACGCAGACCTGGACGGCGCCGAAGCCGCGCATCGCGCCGGCCGGCGGGTTGTTCGTGTAGACGCACGTCCCCTCGATCAGGGCGTTGGGGACCTCGTACGGCCCGGGCGCGAACGTCGAGGCGTTGAGGACCACGGCGGGCGAAGACGACGTGTACGCCCCGCCGTCGAGGAGCAGCCGCACCCGGCAGTTCACGAGCATGCCGTCCCGCCGGGCGCCCGTGCGGACCCAGATCCGCGCGGGGTGGCGGTGCACGTGCCCGAAGAAGGACTCCTCGCGGCCGTACGTCATCTTCACGGGACGCCCCGTCGCGAGGGCGAGCAGGCAGGCGTGGATGTGCATGTGCACGTCCTCGCGCGCGCCGAAGGCGCCACCGACGCCGGCGAGATGGAGCCGGACCTTCGACTCGGGCAGGCCGACGCACGGCGCGATCTGCTTCTGGTCGCTGTGGAGCCACTGCGTCGACACGTACAGGTCGACGCCGCCGTCGGCCGCCGGGATCGCGAGCCCTGCCTCCGGCCCGAGCGGCGCCTGGTCCTGCATCCCGACCTCGTAGTAGCCCTCGACCCAGACGTCCGCCTCGGCCTCGGGATCGCCGTGCTCGATCCGCACGTGGCGCAGGACGTTGCCGCGCTCGGAGACCGGCGGCGCGTCCGGCCGGAGCGCGGCCTCCATGTCCGTGACGGCGGGCAGTACCTCGTAGTCGACCCGGACCGCCGCGGCCGCCGCGCGCGCCTCCTCCGCCGAGTCGGCCGCGACGATCGCGACCGGCTCCCCTGCGTACCGCACGACGTCCTCGGCGAGCACCGGCTGGTCCGCGTAGTCCAGCCCGTAGCGCCTGCCCGCCGGCAGGTCGGCGGCCGTCATCGCGTGCCGGACGCCGGGCATCGCGAGTGCCCCCGAGACGTCGACATGGCGGACTCGCGCGCTCGGATGCGGGCTCCGGACCGTCGCCCCGTGGAGCATGCCCTCGACCCACAGGTCGCTGCCGTACGCGAACTCGCCGAGGACCTTGGGGGTGCCGTCGACGCGCGGGGCGGAGACGCCGACGATCGCGCCCTTCCCGGCCTCGGCGATGCGGTCCGTGACGGGCATGCTATCGACCCCCCTGCGCCGAAGACGCACGCGGGGGCGGGACGATCCCGGCAGCCCGGCCCGCGGCCGCGTCACCTCCGGCAGGCGCCGCCGTGGTTCCGAGCGACGCGGCGGACGCCGTCCTGTCGCCCGCGACGATCCGGGCAGCCACCCGGTGTCCCTCGCGCGCGATCGCCTCCTCGTCGACGTTCGCGAGCCGACCGTCGCGGACGACGAACCGGCCCTCGACCACGAGATGCTTCACCGGCTGCGGCCACGCGAGCACGATCCCGGCGATCGGGTCCGCCTCGATCCCGGCGGTCGCGAGGCCGGTCACGTCGAAGAGCGCCACGTCCGCACGCTTTCCGGGCTCGAGCGAGCCGACGTCGTCGCGACCGAGCACGGCCGCGCCGCCGCGCGTTCCGAGCCGCAACGCCTCGCGCGCCGTCATCGCCGCCGGCCCGCCGCGGCCGCGCGCCACCAGCAGCGCCTGCCGCACCTCGCCGAGCAGGTTGCCGCCATCGTTCGACGCGGACCCGTCGACGCCGAGGCCGACCGGGACGCCGGCGTCGACCAGCTCCCGGACGGGCGCCGTGCCGGACCCGAGGCGCATGTTCGACGTCGGGCAGTGCGCCACGCCCGTGCCGGTGGCGGCGAACGCCGCGACGTCGGCCGGCGACAGGTGGACGCAGTGGGCGAGCCAGACGTCGGGGCCGAGGAAGCCGAGTCGGTCGAGCAGGTCGACCGGCCGGACCCCGAAGCGCTCGAGGCAGAACGCCTCCTCGTCGACGGTCTCGGCGATGTGCGTGTGGAGCCGGACCCCGAGCCGCCGCGCAAGCGCCGCCGACTCCCGCATGAGCCCCTCGCTCGCCGAGAACGGTGAGCACGGCGCGATCGCGATGCGGACCATCGCGCCGGGTGCCGGGTCGTGGAAGCGCCCGACGGCATCCTCGGTCTGCGCGAGGACGGTGTCGGTGTCCTGCACGACGACGTCGGGCGGGAGCCCGCCGGACGACGCACCGAGGTCCATCGAGCCGCGGGTCGGCTGGAACCGCACGCCGAGTGCGCGGGCGGCCTCGATCTCGGCCGCGAGGAGGTCGCCGGTGCCCGCCGGGAAGACGTAGTGGTGGTCGGTCGAGGTCGAGCACCCGGACAGCGCGAGCTCGGCGAGCCCGGCCCCGGCCGCCGCGCCGACCCACTCGACATCGACGCCCGCCCACACCGGGTACAGCTCGGTGAGCCAGCCGAACAGGCCGGCCTGCTGGGCACGCGCGCGCGTGAGCGCCTGGTAGAGGGGATGGTGGGTGTTCACGAGCCCGGGGATCGCGACGCACCCACGGGCGTCGACGACCCCGACCTCGCGCGGGTCGCCGAGGACATCCGCCGGTGGCTCGCCCGTCCCGACCCACCGGATCACGCCGTCCTCGCCGAGAATCGAAGCGTTCGCGAACTCCGTCCCGGCGTCGTCCATCGTCGCGACGGCGAGGCAGTTCGAGAGCAGCAGGTGGCTCATCGCCCGTTCTCCGTCGGATGGACGGCCGAAGCGTCCGGATCGCCGCCCGGCCCGATGGGCGGCCGGTTCATGGGGCGACCTCCCCCATGCGATCGGCCGCCACGTGCACCGCGTCCACGATCTTCTGGTAGCCCGTGCAGCGGCACAGGTTCCCGGACAGCGCCTCCCGGATGGTCTCATCCGTCGGGTGCGCGTCGTGCCTCAGCAGGTCCGCGACCGCCACCTCGAACCCCGGCGTGCAGAAGCCGCACTGCACCGCCCCGGCTTCGAGGAACGCTGCCTGGACCGGGTGCAGCGCGCCCTCCCGGCCCAGCGACTCGACCGTCTCGACCATCCGGCCCTCGGCCTGGGCGGCGAGGACCAGGCACGAGCAGACGAGGTCGCCATCCAGCCACACCGAGCACGATCCGCACTCGCCCTGCTCGCACGCGTTCTTCGTGCCCCACAGGCCGAGGTCGTCGCGGAGCATGGCGAGGAGGCTGGAGCCCGGCCACACGTCGGCCTCGCGCCACTCGCCGTTGACGTTCAGTCGGATCAGCACGCCGCGACTCTCCCCAGGTTCAACTCGCCGCCTCCATCGCCGCGGCCCGGCGGTCGTCGAGCGCCCAGGCCAGCGCGCGCCGGGCCAGCACGCGGCAGGCATGGCGCCGGTACGCGGCGGTGCCGCGAACGTCGTCGATCGGCCGCGCCGCCTCGGCGACGAGCTCGCCGAAGCGCGCCATCGCGTCCTCCGGCACCCGCGCCCGAGGGTCCGACCATGCCCCGGCCTCGTCGAGCACGCCCGCCCCGAACGCCTCGGCCTCGGGCGCGCGGAGGATCGTCGGGCCGACCGAGCCGAGCGCCACGCGGACGCGCCGGGCCGCCCCGTCGAGCTGGAGGGACAGCCCGGCGATCGCGATGACCATCGCGTTGCGCGTGCCGACCTTCGAGAACGATCCCGGACCGTCCGCCGCCTCCCACTCCGTCGCGACGATCAGCTCGTCGGGGGCGAGCGCGGTTCGCTTCGGACCGAGCAGGAAGTCGTGCCACGGCAGCGTCCGGGTCCCGGTCGCGGAGGCGAGCACGACGCGCGCGTCATACGCCGCGAGCACGGGCAGCGCGTCTCCGGCGGGCGACCCGGTCCCGAGGTTCCCGCCGACCGTCCCGCGGGTCCGGATCTGGGGCGAGCCGACCGTCCGTGCGGCCTGCGTCAGCGCGACCTGGCCGGGCAGCTCGCGGATGATCCGGGCGTACGGGACGCCGGCGCCGAGCCGGACGGTCCGGCCCTCGCGCCGGATCTCGCGCAGCTCGGGCAGGCGGGAGACGTCGAGGAAGCCGCCGGGACGCCGCCGGCCGAAGTTCACCTCGACCATCAGGTCGGTGCCTCCTGCGATCGGCATGGCCTCGGGGTGCGCGGCCCGGATCTCGAGGGCCTCGCGCAGCGACGACGGCCGGAAGAACTGCACTACGCCCTCCCTTCCTGCGCCTGCAATCTGCCCTCCGCGAACGCCTCGATCGTGGCCGGCACGTCGCCGAGGGGATACAGGATCGGGCACGTGCAGCCGGCGTCGACGTACTCCCGGACCTTCGCGCGGCACTCGTCCGGAGTGCCGGACGCGGTGAGCAGCTGGACGACGTCGTCCGGGACGAGCTGCATCGCCCGCTCGATCTGCTCCGGCTTCGCGGGCCAGGTCAGCACGCGGCCGATCTCGTCGAGCAGGCCCTGGCTCACACCGGACGCCTGCATGATGTGCGGCTGCTGGCCGAGGTACTGCGTGAGCAGCTCCCGGGCGCGGTCGAGCGCGACCGAGCGATCGTGGTCGAGCGAGCAGACGATCAGCTGCGGGCGATCGATGTCCTCGACCGATCGGCCGGCCAGGGCGGCCCCGCGCCCGAGGGCCTCGACCGCGTCGGCGGTGTACGCCGGCGAGACCATGTAGTTGAGCAGCGCGCCGTCGCCGATCTCCCCGGTGAGCTCCATCATCTTCATGCCGGTCGCCCCGATGTAGATCGGCACGTTCCGGCGCCGGCGCTCGCCGTGGACGATGTCGAGCTCGATGTCGTGGACCATGACGAAGGCGCCGTTGTACGAGACCCGCTCCATCGCGAGGAGACGGCGCGTCACCTCGACCGTCTCGCGCATCGCCTGCACCGGCTGGCGCCGCCGTACGCCGACCTTCGAGGCGAGGGGCTCCCACCACGCCCCGAGGCCGAGCAGCACGCGGCCGGGCGCGAGGTCGTCGAGCGTCGCGAACGTCGCCGCGAGGAGCGCGATGTTCCGCGTCCACGTGTTCACCACGCCCGCGCCGACCTTGATGCGCTCCGTCACGGCCGCGATGGCCGCCATCGGCACCGTCGCCTCGCGCGCGAGACGGCTCTCCGCCTGCCACACGGCCTCGAATCCGCACTGCTCCGCGAGCTGCGCGAACGCCATCCCCTCGCGGATCGTGTGGCGGTCCTGCAGGTAGAGGGCCACGCGGCCCTCGCTGCTCACGCCCACGGCGTCACCGTGCCCATGCGCGCTCCCCCCACTCCTGCGCCGCGCACCGGTCGTCCATCGTCGCCGGTTCCGTCGCTCACTCCGACTCCTGTGCCGTCCCCGCCCTGGCGAGGCGCGGCACTGCCGCGCGGGCCGCGGCCGAATCGCGCATCGGCAGCCGAGTCCGCCGGACTCCATCGAACCTGTACAGCGCCTCCGCGACGGCGCCGGCCGTCGGCACGAGCGCGATCTCGCCGACACCCTTCGCGCCGTACGGCCCGTACGGCGACGGCTCCTCGACGAAGATCACCTCGACCGGCGGCATGCCGAGCGGCGGGATGATCCCGAGCGACTTCAGCGTCATCGTCGTCGGCACGCCGTCCTTGACGGCGAACTCCTCGGTCAGTGAGTGGCCCAGCCCCATGTGCACGCCGCCCTCGATCTGGCCCTCGAGCAGCGTCGGGTTGATCGCCTTGCCCACGTCGTGCGCCGCGATGACCTTCGCCAGGCGCCCTTCGTCGTCGAGGATCACGACCTGCGTCGCCCAGGCGTACGCGAAGTGCGTGACGGGGTCCTCGATCGTCGCGTCGTCGGGCGAGGTCGTCCAGTCGACCTTGAACTCGCCGTAGAACTCGCGCCCCGCGAGCGAGGCGATCGGGCGTCCGTCGAGTGCCGCCCGCAGCTTGGCCGCCGCGTCGATCACCGCGCGGCCGCCGAGCATCGTCCCGCGCGAGGCCGTCGTCTGGCCGGTGTCGAGCTCGTGGTGCGTGTTGACCTGGACGGTCACGCAGCTCGCGTCGACGCCGAGCTCCTGGCAGGCGATCTGCCGGAGGACGGTGTCGACGCCCTGCCCCATCTCGGTCCACGAGTGGAACAGCGTCACGGTCCCGTCGGCCTCCGGACGGAGCACGGCCTTGCCGTACTCGATCATGCCGTTGCCGACGCCGGAGTTCTTGGCTGCGCACGCGACGCCCGCGTACTTCGCCCCCCGGTATGCGTCGCGGACCGCCAGCAGCGTCTGCCTGAGCCCGACCCCCGGGCCGAGGAGCTGCCCGGTCCCGAACCGGTCGCCCTCGGCGACCGCGTTCCGCCAGCGCATCTCCCAGGCGTCGATCCCGACCCGCTCGGCGAGCCGGTCGAGCATCCCCTCGATCGCGAAGTTCGCCTGGTTCGCGCCGAACCCGCGCATCGCGCCGCACGGCGGGTTGTTCGTGTAGACGGCGTTCGCCTCGACGTCCACATTCGGGACCCTGTAGGCGCTGCACGCGTGGCCGGCCGCCCGCTCGAGCACCTTCGCACCGACGCTCGCGTACGCGCCCGTGTCGCCGACCATCCGCGCCCGGACCGCCAGCAGGTGCCCCTCGGCGTCGCACCCGACCGTGTACTCCATCGTGATCGGGTGGCGCTTCACATGGAACCGCAGGCTCTCGGCGCGGCTCAGCGTGATCCGCGCGGGGCGTCCCGTGACGCGTGCGAGGAGCGCCGCCTGGCACTGGACGTTGAGGTCCTCCTTCGCCCCGAACGCCCCGCCGCTCGACACGAGCGTGACTCGGACGCGGTCTTCGGGCTCGCCGAGGAACGACGCGATCTGTCGCCGATCCTCCCAGATGCCCTGTCCCTGCGAGTAGACGTCGATCGTGCCGTCCTCGCACGGAACCGCGAGCGACGACTCGGGCTCGAGGAACGCATGCTCGATGAACTGCGTGCGGAACGTCTCGCTGGCGACGTGGGTCGCCGAGGCGAGCGCGGCGTCGACGTCGCCGCGCCGGATGCGCGACACCGACAGGATGTTGCCGCCGGGCTGCAGCACGGGCGCGCCGGGCTCCATCGCCGCGAACGGGTCGGTGACGGGCTCGAGCACCTCGTACTCGACCTCGACGAGCTTCGCCGCCTCGCGGGCCGCATGCCTCGTCTCGGCGGCGACCGCAGCCAGCACGTCGCCGACGTAGAGCGTCTCCTCGCCCTCGGCCACGAACTGCTTCCAGTCGAGCGTGATCGCACCCTGGATCCGCTCGCCCGGCACGTCGCGCCACGTGACGACCGACACGACGCCCGGGTACGCGCGCGCCTTCTCCGTGTCGATCCGCAGGACGCGGGCGCGCGGGTGATCGGAGAACCGGATCGCGCCGTGGAGCATCCCTTCGACGACCATGTCGTTGACGTACGGCTTGTCCCCGAGCGCGAGCTCGCGGCCGCGGTAGCGCGCCGAGCGGCTCCCGACGCGGCCGCTCGTCTCGATCACGGGGAGCGGCTCGCCGCGCTTCGCCGCGGCGGACAGCGCGACGGCGTCGATGATCTTCACGTAGCCCGTGCATCGGCACAGGTTGCCGGCGAGGGACCGCGCGATCTCGTCACGCGACGGGTCGGGATTGCGCCCGAGCAGCGCCTCGGACTTCATCACGATTCCCGGCGAGCAGAACCCGCACTGGGACGCACCGGAGGCGACGAACGCGTCAGCCCAGCGCTCCCGGTCGGCCGGCGGGAGCCCCTCCTGCGTGAGCAGCGACTTGCCCGCTGCGCGCGTGGCGGGCTGTGCGCACGAGACGGCCGCGCGGCCGTCGAGGATGACCGTGCACGCCCCGCACGAGCCCTCCGGGGCGCACCCGTCCTTGACCGACGTGATGCCGAAGGTCTCGCGGAGCATCTCGAGCAGGGTCGTGCCCGGCCGGACGTCGGCCTCGACCCGGCGCCCGTTGAGCGTGAAGTCGAGGTGCACGAGCTCGTCGGTCTGCTGCTGTTCCATGGCCGCCACGACCCCCGCTGTGTTCGCTGTCTCCGCCCGGCCGGTCTCGGCCGCGGGCGCCCGTCCGGACCCGCGGCCCCTCAGGGTCACCGGCGCTTCAGTGCCCGAGTCGTCAGCGCCGGCGCCGACGACTCCGCCCGTCAGGTCCGCCGCCGCATTGGCGCCGGACCGTCGGGACGCCCGACCATCAGGGTACGAATCTCGTCCCGGTCTCGCCTCGCAGCCCGCGGGCGATGTGCTCCGGGCT
>JAKAAV010000048.1 GCA_021802185.1 Chloroflexota bacterium
CTATGGGGTTTGGCGTCCCCGGCAGGATTCGAACCCGCGACCGACCGCTTAGAAGGCGGTTGCTCTATCCACTGAGCTACGGGGACTCAGCCGAATCCTACCGTCGATGCGCCGGGCGCGATCGTCAGGGAGGCCGTGGAGGCACGTTCGGGCGGGACCCCCGGTCGGGGCAGCCGGAGCTAGACGCGGAGCGAGCGGCGGGCCATCTCACCCTCGATCTGGCGCTCCGCCTCGACGTAGCGGTCGATCTCGTCGCGGAGGCGATTGGCCTCCGGCGTGTAGAGATGCACCTGCTGCTGGAGGATGTAGCTCAGCCTCCGGCTCGTCATCCGCACGTGGTCCAGGTTCTTCATGAGGACCAGCGGATCCATCGAGGCGAGGTCGTCGGGGTGATACATCTGCCGCATCAGCGCGAGTATAGGTGCGGGACCCGGCGGTGGTGGCCGAGATGGCGGCGATGGCGGCAGCCGTCAGGCGAAGCCGACGCCGAGCCGCGCGCTCGCAAGGCGCACGCGCGCCGGCGAGGCGCACGCGCCCCGGGCAAACCCACCGGTCCCGAGGGCGGCCGCCCGACGACGGATCCTGGGCAGGCGCGTCCCGATGCCGAACGCCCCGTCGGGTGACGGGGCGTTCGCGTCCAGCGGGTTCGCGTGCGGCCATGAGTGTCGTGACGAGTGCTGCCTGGTGAGTCCTTCCGTCGGCCGACCCTAGCCTGCCGCGACCGATGCGGCGACGGGCCGGCGAGCCGTTCCCTTCCCCTGCGCTGCCCTTCGATCGGCCGCTCGAGCACATTCCGCGCGCGCCACGATCGACGCGAGCGCCGCCAGACCGGGCAGGTCCGGGAGCGTGAACCGGATCCCGTGATCCGCGAGTTCGGCGTACCCCCACCCTCGGTACAGCCCACGCGCGGCCACAGCGCTCATCTCGTCGTAGAGCTGTGGCCAGGAAACGGGTCGGCGTGCGTAGCAGAACCGCACGAACTCCATTGCCTCGGACGGCGTTCCCGCACTGCGGGATTCCTCGGGCTCAGTCAATACGAGCTTCCTCCTTCCCTCGCGCGATCGCCCTTCCCCGACCCACGGGGTGGACGCTGGGTGAAATCCATGCCGGCCCGGTCGGTGTCGGTGCCGCGACGGACCGGCGCGTGGTGTCCGAGGCGACATGCTAGGAGGCCGCGGCGGGCGCAGGAAGGGCTTCTGTCCACCACGTTGTCCACCAACTTGTCCACAGCGCCCGGCCGTCACGCGAAGTCCGTACGACCCGGTCTCGCCGGCCAGAGGAGCCGGCCGGTCACGCCCCTTCGGTGGTCCTCGCGCGAACTCCCAACCCGGGCTCGTCGGGCAGCCGCCACCGGGAATCCGCACCCAGCGCCAGCCCCTCGAACGGGTCATCGGCCAGCAGGAGCGCCCCGTCGAGGTCGACCCAGTCCGCCAGCGAGGCGACGGCCGCGGACGCCGCGATCCCGACGCTCGTCTCCTCCATGCATCCCAGGAATCGCCGGAACCCCAGCTCGCGCGCCCGCAGCAGCATCCGCCGAGCCGGGCCCACGCCGCCGCACTTCGCGAGCTTGACGTTCACCCCCTGCACGACCCCGACGAGGCCCTCGAGGTCGTCGCAGGTCACGCAGCTCTCATCGGCGACGATCGGCAGCCGCGAGCGCTCCTGGAGCCAGCGAAGCTGGTCGAGCCTGTGTGCCGGAAACGGCTGCTCGACGAGCTCGACCCCGAGCCGCTCGAGCTCGGGCATGAGGCGCACGGCCTGCTCCGGCACCCAGCCGGTGTTCGCGTCGACCCGGATCGGGCCGTCGTACACCGAGCGGACGGCCTCGAGCGTCTCCAGGTCCGCCGGGCCACCGACCTTGATCTTGAGGGCGGGGAAGCGCGCCGCGCGGGCCGCGCGGCGGCCCACCACGTCGGGCGCGTCGAGGCCGATCGTGAAGTCGGTCGGCGGGATGTCGGGCGACAGCTCGAGCAGGTCGTACACCGGGATGGCGAGCCGGCGAGCCGCGAGGTCGTGAAGCGCGATGTCGACCGCGCACTTGGCCGCGCCGTGATGCCGGATCGCCTCGTCCATCGCCGCCGAGGCCGCCTCGAGCGCCGCACGCGATTCCGTCGCGTCGCGTCCGAGCCGTGGCTCGAACGGATCCACGGCCTCGAGGAGCAGCGGCATGACGACGGACATCGTGTCCGGGTTCTCGCCGTAGTACGTGTCGGGGAAGCCCTCGCCCAGCCCGAACCGGCCGGCGGCGCGGTCGTCATCGGTGGTCAGACGGACGATCACGGTGACCGCAACGTCCCCGCTCATGTCCCGCGAGATTCGGAACGGATCCCGGAACGGGATCCGCAACGTCTCGGCGTCCAGCCGGAGCGCGGTCACGCCGGCCGCTCCCACGCCGCACGCACGCCCTTCACCCACGCTCGGCCTCCCCGCGTCACGCCATCGCCTCCGTCCGTTCGCTCGCGACCCACGGCAGCGCGTCCACCCGCTCCCGGAGCGCAGCGAACAGCTTCGCGCCCCCGAACCGGAAGGGATCGTCGCACGGCAGCCCCGTCTCCGCCGCCGTGCGATCGATCTCGCGGCAGGCCGATGCCTCGTCGAGGAGCGACGTGTTGAGCGCCACGGCCACCACGCGACTGGGCGCGACGAGCCCGGCGATCTGCTCGTGGATGCGGATCATCTCGGGCAACGGATGGAGCGGGAACGAGCGCCCAGGGAGGTGGTCGAAGTCGTGCTCGGCCAGGCCGGGCTTGTGGACCAGCACCATGGCGTGCGGGGTGAACCCGTGGATGAGCCCGAGCGTGACCGAGCTGTACGCGGGATGGTCGAGCGAGCCCTGGCCCTCGACGAAGACCCAGTCGCCTCGCGCCTCGCCCTCCTCCGCGAGCCACTCGCAGGTGCCCTGGACGAAGTCGCTCACGACGCGGTCGATCGCGGCGCCCCAGCCCTCGATCATGATCCCCGTCTGTCCCGTCGGGACGAACGAGGCGGAGAGGCCGGCGTCGCGCGCCGCCCGACGGAGCTCGAGCGCGACGCTCATCTTCCCGATCGCGCAGTCCGTGCCGACCGTCAGGATCACGCGCGACCCGGCCCGATGGAGCCGGCCGACCGACGTCTCCATGCGCTCGGGCGGCTTCCGGTAGTCGATCAGCTCGACTCCCGCCCCGCGCGCTGCGGCGACGAACTCGCGGTCTTCCGAGATGAAGGTGTGCAGGCCGGACAGCACGTCGAGGCCGGCGCCGATCGCCTCGAGGATGATCGAGCGCCACGACCCCGGGAGGCGCCCGCCGGTGGGCGCGATCCCCAGCAGGAGCGCGGTAGGCCCGAGCGGCAGCACCTCGCCGAGCGTCGCGACCACGGGAACGTCGAATCCCGGCCCGAGCAACTGGCTCGCGTTGCCGCCGGCACGGGTCGAGTCGACGACGGCCAGGACCGGGTCGGATCCGTACCGGATGACGCCGAGCGCCGTCTTCGCGGCATGCGGCCGGAACTCGCCCTCGGCGAGGATGACGAGGCGACGCGGTCTCCTGGACATGCACCCTCCGCTGCTCTGGACGCGGGCCGGCCGGGGCCGGTCACAGGCAGCGCTCGCGCCGGCACGCGAACGAGTGTATCGAGGAGTCGCGGGAGGCCGCGCCGGCGACGAGCAGCGCACCGGGCGCCGCCGCAGCAACGAGCCGGATGGCACTTCGCGCCAATGTCAGGGTGCGCCACACTACCCAGCCACACGGACTCCCAGCGGAGCCGGCCGATGTCTTCCGCTCTGAGCAGGATCGTCGACGAGGGCCCCGAGCGGCGGCGCCATTCCGACGCCCTGTCCACTCTCGCCCACGGGCTGCGTGTCCTCGAGTACGTCGCAGCCAACGACGGAGCGGCCCCGAAGGAGATCGCAGCCTGTCTCGAGCTGTCGCTGTCGACCACGTACCACCTCGTCAACACGCTCGTCGACGAGGGCTACCTGGAGCGCGTGCCGGGCGTCGGCCTCGTGATCGGCGATGGGGTGGCTACGCTCATCGAGCGCGTCGATCACCGGCAGGACCCCTTCCCGGAGCTCCAGCCTCTGCTCGGCGAGCTGGCGGACCGGTGCGGCGACGTCGCGGTTCTGGGGCGGCTGGTCGGGCGGCAGACCGTCGTCGTCTCCGTGCGCGCGGCGTCCGGCGCGGTCCACGGCGGTCACCTGCATCCCGGCATGCGCGGGCCGACGCATACGATGGCGCTCGGGAAGGTGCTCCTGGCGACGCTCGACCCCGCGATCGCGGTCGCCGTCCTCCGGGGCCGTCCGCTGGAGCCCACGACGGAGCGGACGATCACGAGTCTCGACGGCCTGCTGTCCGAGCTCGAGACGGCGCGCACCCGCGGGATCGCCATGGACCTCGAGGAGGGCGAGCCGGGCCTGTGCTGCGTCGCGGCGCGGATCCGGGTCCCACCGGGAACGTCGCCCATCGCGGTCGCCGTCGCCGTCCCGCCCGACGAGATGCGCTCGGGCACGGCCAGGCTGGTGGGCCTCGTCGCCGCCGCCGCCCGTCGCTCGGCCGCCATGCTGGCCGGACGCTGACCCTGGCTCAAACCAGCTGACCCCGATTCGCACCATCTGAAATCCGGCTGGACTCCCGGAATCGACGCACCTAGCCTCGGCGCGCGGCGATCATGGAGGGGCCGCAGCGCCGCATGGGCGGATGACGGCGGATGCCGCCAGGGTGAGCGGAGCGACACGGGCTCTCCTCCGGCTGAGCCAGGCGCCGATGGAGGTCGCCGGGACGCGCAGCCGCATCGGCCGACATGGGCCCCTCCGAGGTGCTTGCCCGCGTGGGAAGCACGCGGGCCGGGAGGGGCCAGATGAGGGAATCCTGGATGGGAAAGTACGTCGGAGAGGCGATCGGTGTCGCCATCATCGTGTTCTTCGGGTGCGGCATCCTGTTTGGCGCCTTCATGTGGGGCACGGTGCCAGGCCTGCTCGACGGAGGCCTCGCATGGGGATTCGCCGTTGCGCTCGCGGTCTACGTCGGGGCGTCCATGTCGGGCGCGCACTTCAACCCGGCCGTGACGCTGGCGCTGGCGATCACCAACCGCTTCCCCTGGAGCAAGGTGATCCAGTACTGGATCGCCCAGATCGCCGGCGGGTTCCTCGGCGCCCTCGCGCTTGTACTGATGTTCGGGGACGCCGTCAGTTCCTTCGCCGCGAAGAACAACCTGGTTGTCGGGCAGCCGGGCAGCGAGAAGCTCGCAGCCATGCTGATCCCGATCTCGCCGCACCCGTACCTCGTGGGAATCGGACCGGCCGCGTACGCCCAGGTGCCAATCTGGCGCGGCTTCCTCACCGAGGCCGTGGCGACGGCCCTGCTGATGATGTTCATCCTGGTGCTGCTCGAGGCGCGCAGCGTCAACGTCCCGCGCGGGTGGTTCTTCCCGCTCGCGCTCGGCGTCGCCGTCTGCATGCTGGTGTTCGTCACGGCGCCGCTGACAATGACCTCCCTGAACCCGGCCCGCGATCTCGGCCCGCGGATCATGCTCGTGCTCGAGGGCTACGGCTCGATCGCGTTCCCGGGCGTCCGCGATGGCGGGTCGCTGCTGGTAACGGTGCTTGGACCGCTTGTCGGTGGCCCGCTCGGCGCGCTGTTCTTCGACTATGTCGTGAAGCCGTTCTACCCGCGGGCCGAGGCACCCGCTCCGGTCGCACAACCGGTTGCCGCCGGCGCCGCCGGCAAGAGGTAGCTCTGCTGTTCGCGTCCTTCTGCGCCGGCCGCGGCTGTCTCTCGGCCGCGGCCGGTCGTTCCTTCAGGGCACGGAGGTGTGATTGATGGAGACCCGCGTCTCGATTGCCCGGACGGGCGACCTCAAGGGCAACGCGCAGTTCATGGCCGGCGAGTACGTCCGATACGACGAGGACGTCGCGAAGATCAAGGCGGCGGTCAAGCAGGCCGTCGAGCTCGCAGTCGGCAGCATCGACAACGTCATCAAGCCGGGCCAGAAGGTGCTCGTCAAGCCGAACCTGGCCTTCCAGGCACCGCCGACGAGCTTCGCCGTCGTCGACCCCCGCACGCTCGAGGCCGTCCTCCTGTACCTGAAGGAGGAGTCGAAGGCGGGCGAGATCGCCGTCGGTGACAACCCGTCGCTTGGCAAGCACATCGGCAGGGCCCGCCCCGCGATGGCGCAGAGCGGACTGCAGGAGGCCGCAGAGCGCGGCAAGGCTGACAGGATCATCTACTTCGACGAGCACGAGACCGTCCACGTCAAGGTCCCGGGCGCGCGCTACCTGAAGGAAGCCGACGTCTGGAAGCCCTTCCTCGACGCGGACGTCGTCATCAACGTCCCGAAGATGAAGGTGCACCTGGCCAAGACGGTCACCCTCGGGATCGCCAACTGGCAGGGCATCCTGCGGAACGACCATCCGAGCGAGAACGGCGTCGACGGCAAGGGCCTGCACACGAACCAGCAGGGCCAGCACCGGAACGACATCGACCCGAAGGTCGTCGACGAATACCGCATCCGGAAGGCCGACCTGACCATCGTCGACGCGGTGATCGGGATGGAGGGCCAGGGCCCGCACACCGGCACGCCGATCGAGATGAACCTCGTCATCGCCGGGACCGACACGGTCGCGGTCGATGCGGTCACCGGCGCGTGCATGGGGTTCGAGCCGAAGGAGATCCCGGCGGTCCGGATCGCGTACCACGACGGACTGGGCGAGATGCGCCTGGACCACATCGACGTGGTCGGCACGCCGATCGAGAAGGTCAGGAAGCACTTCCTGCGGGCGAACGGCAACCCGGTCGGCGTCTGGCCCGGCCTCGATGTCCTGACCCAGCAGACGTGCCCCGGCTGCTTCGTGAACATCCGCGGCGCGATCGACAACTTCGCGATGCACAGCGGGTTCGAACTCGGCGAGTACAACAAGCAGCTCGGCGACATCGTGTTCATCGCCGGCGGCCAGCCGGACCTCGACCCGGAGTACTGCCGCGACAAGGTCGTGTTCCTCGTCGGCGACTGCTGGGAGTACTTCCCGAGCGCGCCGAAGATCCGCGAGGCGCTGGGCCTCGCGCGGAAGGTCATCACGCGGGCCGGGTGCACGCCGGTCTACGTGTTCGCCCAGATCAACCAGGACCTGATCGACCTCGGAACCGAGGCCGGCATCCTCGCGCACGTCTGACCCCCGATGGCGGACATCCGGATCGGCGTGCCCGACAGGCCCGTGACCGTCGTCGAGTGGCTGAAGGAGGAAGGCGACTTCGTGGCGCGACTCGAGCCGGTGCTGCGGTATCGGTCGAACGGCACGGAGGAGCTGCTCCGATCACCGGGCAGCGGCGTCCTGGCCCGCATCGAGGTGCAGGCCGGGGAGCAGGCTGAGGCCGGAGCCACGCTCGGGCGGGTGACGATCATCGTCGGAGGGACCTGAAACATGGACGTGTCGGCACCGGCGGGAAGGCTGTCGGGGCACGTGGCATTCGTGACGGGCGGGGGCTCGGGGATCGGCAGGGCGGTCTGCGTCCGCCTCGCCCGTGAGTGCGCCTCGGTGGCCGTCGTCGATGTCATTGCCGACACGGCGGAAGCGACCGCCGCCCTGCTCCGCGAGGAGGGGGCGGCGGCCATTCCGATCACCGCGGACGTGGCTTCGCGCGAGAGCGTCGAGGCCGCCGTCGACGAGGCCTGGCAGCGACTGGGCCCGATCGACATCCTCGTCAACAACGCCGGGATCATGGGCTACCGGCCGTTCCTGCGCCTCTCCGACGCGGACTGGGACAGGACGATGGCGGTCAACGCGAAGGGCGTGTTCCTCTGCTCGCAGGCGATCGCGCGCCGGCTCTCGAAGGCCCACCTTCCCGGCACGATCATCAACATGAGCTCGATCGTCAGCGAGGTCGCGATCGAGTTCCAGGCCCACTACGCGGCTTCGAAGGGCGCCGTCCGCATGCTCACGCGGGCGATGGCGCTCGAGCTCGCGGCACATGACATCACCGTCAACGCCGTCGCGCCGGGCGTCGTCGAGACGGCGATGACGGCCGACCTGCTCGCGGACCCGGCGGTGGCCGAGGTGACGCTGCCGCTCATCCCGCTGGGACGCGCGGCCAAACCCGAGGAGGTGGCGGCGACGGTCGCGTTCCTGGCCTCCGCGGACGCCCGCTACCTGACGGGCACGAGCGTGACCGTCGACGGCGGGTACCTGCTGCGATGACCCCGCGCGTCCCGGCCGTCCCGCCGGCCGATGAGGTCTCGCCCCTCGACATGCGGCTGCAGCGGAAGCTCGACGAGCTGTCGAGCCTCCTCGGCGGTCTCGGCTCCGTCCTCGTCGCCTTCTCCGGCGGAGTCGACAGCAGCCTCCTCGCGCGCGTCGCGCACGAAGCGCTCGGCGACCGCGCCGTCGCGTGCATCGCCGTGTCGCCGACGCTGGCGTCCGACGAGCTCGCGGCCGCGGAAGATGTCGCCCGAGCGATCGGCATCCGGCTCGTCCGGATCGAGACGCACGAGCTGGAGCACGACGAGTACGCCCGCAACCCCGTGAACCGCTGCTACGTGTGCAAGGGCGTCCTGTTCGAGGAGATGGCGCGGGTCGCGAGCGACGAGCAGATCGGCACGATCGCGTACGGGGAGAACGCGGACGACGCGGGCGACTACCGGCCTGGAACGCGGGCGGCCGTCGAGGCCGGGATCCGCGCCCCGCTGGCGGAAGTCGGGCTGACGAAGGCCGATGTTCGGGCCGCCGCGCTCGCGCTCGGGCTGTCGACGTGGGACAAGCCTGCCGCGCCGTGCCTCGCCACACGGATCCCGTACGGCGACCGCGTGACCGTCGAGAAGCTCAGCCAGGTCGAGCTGGCCGAGCGAGTCGTGCGGGGCCTCGGGTTCCGGGAGTCCCGGGTCAGGCATCATGGCGAGATCGCGCGCGTCGAGATCGCCGTCGAGGAGCTGTGGAGGGCAGTCGAGCCGGCGGTGCGCGAGACGATCGTGCGCGAGCTGCGGGCGATCGGTTTCCGGCACGTCACGCTCGACCTGGTGGGCTATCGGTCCGGCAGCCTCGGCGAGGGCCTCGTGGCGCGACCGGCCCTGGTGCGTTCCCCGCTACCGGTCTTCGTCACGCTGCCATCGCGGCCCGAGGCGGGTGACCGCGAGGAGCACCGCGAGGCGCCGCATGGATGACCCCCGGCTCGCGAGCCTGCTCATGGCCGTCCGTGCCGGCGCGGTCGACGTCCCGACGGCGGTCGAGCGGCTGCGCAACCTGCCGTACGAGGATCTCGGGTTCGCCAGGCTCGACCACCATCGCGGCCTGCGCCAGGGCCTTCCCGAGGTCGTGTTCTGCCAGGGGAAGACCGTGCGCCAGGTCGTCGACCTCGTCGCGCGGCTGGCGGCCGACGGCGGGCCCGTCCTCGCGACGCGCGCGACCGGGGAGATGGCAGACGCCGTGCTGGCCCGGGTCCCGGCCGCCACCCACGACCCCGTCGGCCGCACGATCGTGGTGCCGGACCCCGATTCGCGGCCCGCGCGACCGGGCGTGCTGGTGCTGACCGCCGGCACCGCCGACATCCCGGTCGCACAGGAGGCCGCGACGACCGCGGAGGCCATGGGCAATGCCGTCGAGCGGATCTTCGACGTCGGCGTGGCGGGCCTGCACCGGCTGCTCGACAAGCGGGAACGTCTGCGCGCGGCGCGCGTGATCGTCGTGGCGGCCGGCATGGACGGCGCGCTGCCGAGCGTCGTCGGCGGGCTCGTCGACGTGCCCGTCATCGCGGTGCCGACGAGCGTCGGCTACGGGGCGAGCTTCGGCGGCGTCGCCGCCCTGCTCACGATGCTGAACGCCTGCGCACCCGGGGTGACGGTCGTCAACATCGACAACGGGTTCGGCGCGGGGTACACGGCGGGCCTGGTCAACCGGCTGGGTGCCGAGGCACGACCCGGGCAGGACGCGGAGGC
>JAKAAV010000049.1 GCA_021802185.1 Chloroflexota bacterium
GTCATCCTCCACGAGCACGATGGCGCGATCGAGGAGCCGTACGAGCGGATCACCGTGGACATCCCGCCGGACTTCATCGGCGAGGTCTCGGAGGCGCTGGCGGCGCGCCGCGCGCGGATGGAGCAGATGACGCAGGACGCCGACGGGCGCGTGCGGATGGAGTACGTGCTGCCCGTGCGCGGGCTGATCGGCTTCCGCGGACAGCTCCTGACGCTGACCCGCGGCACGGCGCTCATGCACCAGATCGGCGAGGGGTACGGTCCGTGGGCCGGCGAGGTCGCGCATCGCACGAGCGGCGTGCTCGTGGCCGACCGGTCGGGCGTCACGAGCACCTTCGCGCTCCACAACCTCCAGGAGCGCAGCGAGCTCTTCGTCGGCCCGGGTGTCGAGGTGTACGAGGGGATGATCGTCGGCGAGAACGTCCGGCCCGGCGACATGGACGTCAACGCGACGAAGGAGAAGCACCTCACGAACATGCGCTCCTCGACACAGGAGCAGACGCTGCGGCTCACTCCGCCGCGCGAGCTGACCCTGGAGTCGTCGATCGAGTTCATCGCGGCCGACGAGCTGGTCGAGGTGACGCCGAAGTCGATCCGGCTGCGGAAGCGGACGCTCTCGCAGCACGACCGGCGCCGCGCGGCAGGGCGCGAGTACGAGCGCCGCGTCGCGGCCGAGCGCGGGGCCGGGGGCGCGGGTCGCCGATAGCCCGGGGCCGGTGACCGGGCCGCCGTGGCGGGGCTCGGCAGCGGGAGTCGGTCGAGGGCCTGCATGGCGGGGCGTTTGCCGCGGCTTGGACTGGAGCGTTAGCGGGAGCGCCTCGCCTCGTTGTGCACGAGGGCAGACGCGGATCGGGCGGGGTCGCGCCGCATCGCTACACTTCGGCCGATGCCGATCTACCTCGACCACGCCGCGACGACGCGCCCCCGACCGGAGGTCGTCGAGGCGATGGACGCCGTGCTGGACGATGCGTGGGCGAACCCGTCGTCGACACACGCGTACGGCCGGAAGGCCCGCGCGGCGCTCGACGATGCGCGCGAATCGGTCGCGCATGACCTCCGCGTGGATCCCCGCGAAGTCGTCTTCACGAGCGGCGGCACCGAGGCGATCAACCTCGCGATCAAGGGCGCGGCATGGGCGGGCAAGGCGCGTGGACACCAGCTGATCTCGACCGCGGTCGAGCACGAGGCCGTGTTGAACGCGCTGAGCTACCTCGAGAAGTTCGGCTTCGAGGTGGTCCTGCTGCCCGTCGATCGCTGCGGCCGCGTCGACCCGGACGCGCTGTCAGCCGCGCTCACCGAGCGGACGACGCTCGTCAGCCTTCAGTACGTGAACAACGAGGTCGGCACGGTCCAGCCGCTCGCCGAGCTCGTCCGCCGCGCGCGCATGCAGCGGCACGTCCTCGTGCACGTGGACGCGGTGCAGGCCGCGCCATGGATGGACCTCGACGTGCCGGAACTCGACGTCGACCTCCTGTCGATCGCGGGCCACAAGCTCGAGGGTCCCAAGGGCATCGGGGCGCTGTACGTCCGTCGCGGAACTGCCCTGCTGGCGCAGCAGCATGGCGGCGCCCAGGAGCGCCATCGCCGGGCGGGCACGGAGAACGTCGCCGGCTCCGCCGGCCTGGCGCGTGCGCTGCGGCTCGCACGCTCCGAACGTCCGGCGATGCCGGAGCGCCTGGGGGTGATGCGCGACGAGCTGCGTGACGCCGTCCTCGCCGTGCCCGGCGTCGAGCTGACCGGGCACCCGCGCGACCGGGCACCCGGGCACCTGTCGGTCATCGTCAGAGACGCCGACGGCCAGTCACTGGTGACCGCACTGGACCTCGAAGGCATCTCGTGCTCGAGCGGTTCGGCGTGCGCGGCGGGTTCGACCGATCCCTCCCACGTCCTGACGGCGATGGGGTATCCGGCGGAGGAGGCGCGTGGCGCGCTCCGGCTGACGCTCGGA
Organism: Chloroflexota bacterium; assembly: GCA_021802185.1. Lineage (GTDB taxonomy): Bacteria > Chloroflexota > Limnocylindria > Limnocylindrales > CSP1-4 > JAJYNJ01. The sequence goes on from JAKAAV010000049.1 coordinate 1,948, forward strand.
CGATCGACGACGCCCGAGGAGATCGGGAGCGCGTGCCGGGTCGTGCCGGAGGTCATCGGACGCGTCCGGGAGGGGTCGCGGGCGCTGGCGGACGGGGAGATCGCGGCGGGGCCTGCCCCGGTCCCCGTCGGTCTTCCGGGGGCCGATGCCCCTCCGGACCGCGGGACTGGCACGTGACCCCGTGACCGGCCGGATCGTCGTCGCGATGTCGGGCGGTGTCGATTCCTCCGTCGCCGCCGCGCTGCTCCACGGACAGGGGCACGAGATCGTCGGGGTCTGGATGCGCCTCCACGACGGCGCCGACATCCGCTCCGAGTTCCGCAAGAGCTGCTGCTCGCTCGACGCGGCCGACGATGCGCGCCGGGTGGCGGCCCAGCTCGGAGTCCCGTTCTTCATCCTGGACCTCGAGCGCGAGTTCGCCGCCGGCGTCATCGACCCGTTCGTGTCGGCATACCTGTCGGGCGCGACGCCGAGCCCGTGCGTCGACTGCAACACGCACGTGAAGTTCGGGGCGCTGCTCGGGCGGGCGCGTCTCCTGTACGGAGCCGACGCCGTGGCGACGGGGCACTACGCGCGGGTCGACTGGGTGGCCGACGATGCCTTGGCGGACGGCGGGCGCTGGCGCCTCAGGGCCGCGGCCGACCCGGCGAAGGACCAGAGCTACTTCCTGTACGGGCTCCGGCAGGACCAGCTGGCGCGGACGCGCTTCCCGCTCGGGGAGCTGTCGAAGCCGGACGTGCGTGCCATCGCGCGCGACCTGAACCTCGCGACGGCGGACGTGCCGGAGAGTCAGGAGATCTGCTTCGTTCCAGGCGGGGACTACCGAGAGACGCTGCGCGAGCGCGCAGGCTGGCGGGAGACGCCGGGCCCGGTCGTCGACGTCGACGGGTCGACGGTGGGCGAGCACCGCGGGGCCGCAGCCTACACGGTCGGCCAGCGCGGCGGAGTCGGCGTCGCGCTCGGCGAGCGGCGGTACGTGGCGTCGATCGACGCCACACGCAACCTGGTCCAGCTGGGGCGGCGCAAGGACCTGCAGCGGCGCGAGTTCCGAGCCGACCGCATGCACTTCGTGGATGGACGTGAACGCCGCACGGCATTCCGGGCGGCGGTCCGGATTCGCCACCGCGGGCCGCTCGTGCCGGCGCTCGTTTCGCCCGACGGGCCCGCGCGCGTCGCGGAGGCCACGGGCGCCTGGATCGTCGTGCCAGACGAGCCAGTATGGGCGCCCGCGCCCGGGCAGGCCGCAGTCCTCTACGACGGCGATGAGGTGATCGGGGGCGGCCGGATCACGGCGTCGTGAGGAAACCTTCCGGGGCCTGGAGGGCGCCGCGGGCCGGTATCCTTTGACCGTGCCGACCCTCGAACCCGCCATGGTGCTTGCCGTCCTCGTCGGCATCCTCAACGTCGCGCTGTTCGTGCTGTTCGGCGGCGAGGCTCGCGGCCGGCTGCCGTTCCTCGTCCTCGCCGCGATCCTCGGGGCGTACGCGGGTCAGGCCATCGGCATGGCGCTCGGCGACCCCGTTCGTATCGGCGACTTCGGCCTGCTGAGCTCGTCGGCCGTCGCGTGGGTGGGGATGGCGATCGTCGCGATCGTGAGCACGCTGGGACCGACCCGGCAGGCGTAGCCCGAAGACGGCCCCAGGGGAGCGGGGCGCGCCGCGCCGCCCAGGCGTGCCTGCGCCGCCGTCACGTGCCTCCGTTTCTACGGTACCGTTAGCACGATGCCCGACCGTCATTCCCGGATCGTCCCGCTCTCCTCGGACGAGATCCGGCGCCGCTTCATCGCGTTCTTCGCCGAGCGCGGGCACGAGGTCGTGCCGAGCGCGAGCCTCGTCCCGGCCGGTGATCAGACCCTGCTGTTCACGAACGCCGGGATGGTCCAGTTCAAGGACATCCTGACCGGCCGGCAGCCGCGGACGTACACGCGAGCGGTCGACGTCCAGCGGTGCCTGCGGGTCGCCGGGAAGCACAACGACTTCGAGGAAGTGGGGCGCACGCCGCGGCACCACACGTTCTTCGAGATGCTCGGGAACTGGAGCTTTGGGGACTACTTCAAGCGCGAGGCGATCCACTGGGCCTGGGAGCTCCTGACCGAGGGGTACGGCATCCCGGGCGAGCGGCTCGCGGCCACGGTCTACACCGACGACGACGACGCGTACGCGGTCTGGCGCGACGAGATCGGCCTGCCGCCCGAGCGGATCGCGCGCTGGGGCGACGTCGACCACGACGACGAGAAGAACTTCTGGCGCATGGCCGAGACCGGTCCGTGCGGCCGCTGCAGCGAGATCCACTACGACCGCGGCGCGCAGTTCAGCGAGGGGCCCGAGTGCATCCCGGACCACTCCGAGACGTGCCCGCGCTGGCTCGAGGTCTGGAACCTCGTGTTCATGGAGTTCGACCAGCAGCCCGACGGCAGGCGCGACCCGTTGCCGTTCACGAGCGTCGACACCGGGATGGGCCTCGAGCGGCTGGCGAGCGTCGTGCAGGGCGTACCCTCCAACTACGACACGGACCTGTTCACGCCGATCCATGCCCGCATGCGCGAGCTGCTCGGCCACGACCCGCAGGAGTTCGAGGCGGAGCGCTTCAGCTACCAGGTCATCGCCGACCACTCGCGCGCGGCCACCTTCCTCATCTCCGATGGCGTCCTGCCGTCGAACGAGGGCCGCGGGTACGTGCTGCGCCGGATCGTGCGGCGCGCCGTGCGGCACGGCCGGCTGCTCGGCCGCCGCGAGCCATTCCTGGCGGAGACCGCGGACGTCGTCATCGACGTCATGCGCGACGCGTACCCGTACCTCGTGGAGCAAAGACCGGCGATCCTCGAGGCGCTGCGGCGCGAGGAGACGCAGTTCGCGCGCACCCTCGAATCGGGCACGACCCAGCTCGAGGAGGCGCTGCGCGCGCTCGGAGTGGCGGTTCCCGAGGCGCGCGTCGTCGGGCGCCGGCCCGAGACGCTCCCCCCCGGCGCCCCCACGCTCGACGGTGCGACCGCTTTTCGGCTCCACGACACGTACGGGTTCCCGATCGACCTGACCGTCGAGCTCGCGGCCGAGTACGGCGTGGCCGTGGACCGGATGGGCTTCTCGGAGGCGCTCGAGGAGCAGCGTGCGCGGTCACGGGCGGGCGCGAAGGGCGAGCTGAGCCGCCTCGCACAGGAGGCGAGCCTGTTCGAGGGCATCCTGCGGCGCGCGGGCGAGACGACGTTCCTCGGCTACGAGACGGTCGAGGCCGAGGCGCGCGTCGCCGCGATCGTGCGCGACGGGGCGGAGATCGACGCGGCCTCCGGCGGGGCCACCGGCGAGCTGGCGGGAGACGCCGAGGCCGAGATCGTGCTCGACCGGACGCCGTTCTACGCGGAGGGCGGCGGGCAGGTCGGCGACCGCGGGGCGCTGTTGTCGGGAGGGCGCGTCGTCTTCGAGGTCGACGACACGCAGAAGCCGGTCGGGCAGCTGTTCGTCCACCGCGGGCGGCTGACCGGGACCCTCCGCGTCGGCGACGTCGTGCTCGCCCAGGTCGACGCGCCGCGCCGGGCGAGCATCATGCGCAACCACACGGCGACGCACCTGCTGCATCGGGCGCTGCGAAACGTCGTCGGACCGTCGGCGCGGCAGGCCGGCTCGCTCGTGGCGCCCGACTACCTCCGGTTCGACTTCCCGCTGGACCGGCCGCTGACCGCCGAGGAGGTCGCGGCGATCGAGACCCAGGTACGCGCGGTCATCCGCGACGACCGGCCCGTCAGCGTCGCGTACATGCCGATGGCCGAGGCGATCGCGGTCGGTGCGGACGCCTTCTTCGACGAGAAGTACGGCTCGGTGGTGCGCACGGTCAGCGTGCAGGACTACAGCCGCGAGCTGTGCGGCGGCACGCATTGCCGTGCGACCGGCCAGATCGGCGGGTTCCACGTGACGGGCGAGCGGTCGATCGGGTCGGGCATGCGCCGCATCGAGGCCGTGACCGGCGAGGCCGCCGACGCGCTCGTGGCCGAGCGGTTCGCGCTGCTGGCACGGACGGCGGAGGCGCTCGGCGCCCAGGACGAGGCGCACGTCCCGGCGCGCGCCGCGGAGCTCCAGGCGCGTGCGAAGGAGCTCGAGCGCCGGATGAGGGCGGGCGGCGCCGGCCGCCGGAGGCCGGCCGACGTGGCGGCGCTGTCGAAGGAAGTGGCCCCCGGCGTGCGGATGGTGGCGCATTACGGCGCGTTCGATTCGATGGAGCAGCTGAAGGGGTTCGCCAGGGACGTCAGGGGCGCGCTCGGGTCGGGCGTCATCGCCGTCGGGCTCGACGCGGATGAGCCGCAGCTGTTCGTGACCGTGAGCGAGGACCTGGTCCGGCGCGGGCTGTCCGCGGCCGACCTGGTCCGCGCCGGCGTGCCCGCGATCGATGGACGGGGCGGCGGGCGCCCGGAGATGGCCCAGGGCAGGGGAACGCGGCGCGAGGGCCTGGGCGATGCGCTCGAGCACGTGCGCGCGGCCGTCGCCTCACTCGACGGGAGCGCCTGAGGCCGATGTCGTTCTGGCGCCGGCTGCTGGGACGTTCCGGGGACGCGGCACCCGCCGCGTGCACCGCTCTCGACGTCGGCACCGAGTTCGCCAAGGCGCTCACGTTCGAGATCGACGAATCCGGGCAGGCGAACGTCCGGGGGGTCGGGCGCCAGCGGCAGGGCCTCGCGCACATGCAGTCGGGCACGGTGGCGGACATCGCCGCGGTCGTCGACAACTGCTCGGCGGCGCTGCAGGAAGCCGAGGAGATGGCGGGGTTCCGGCCGAGCCAGGCGGTGGTCGGGATCGCCGGCGAGCTCGTGAAGGGCTTCACGACGACGCTCTCGCAGGAGCGCAAGCGGCCGGACCAGCCGATCAGCGAGGCCGAGCTGCAGCACCTGATCGACGGCGTGCAGCACGAGGCGCTGCGGGAGGCGGAGCGCGCCGTGACGTGGGAGACGGGCCTCCCGAACGTCGACGTGCGGCTCGTCCACGCCGCGGTGACCGGCGCCGCGATCGACGGGTACCCCGTCACGAACCCGGTCGGGTTCCAGGGCCGACACGTTCGCATCGCGATCTTCAACGCGTTCGCGCCCCTCGTCCACCTCGGCGCGCTGCAGTCCGTCGCGGCGCAGCTCGATCTCGAGTTGCTCGCCGTGGTCGCAGAGCCGTTCGCGGTCGCGCGCTGCCTCGGCGGGGACCAGGTCCAGCAGTCCGGAGCCCTGTTCGTCGACGTCGGCGGCGGGACCACCGACGTCGCCCTGGTCCGTTCGGGCGGCATCGAGGGGACGCGGATGTTCGCGCTGGGCGGCCGCGCGTTCACGAAGAGCATCGCCGACCAGCTCGGACTGCCGTTCCAGCGCGCCGAAGCCGTGAAGATCGACTACGCGCGGGGGTTGGACGTGGCGGACCGCGACCGGCTGACGGCGGTGGTCGCGGAGGACGTGGCGGTCTGGTCCGCCGGCGTGGAGCTGGTGCTCGAGGAGCTGTCGGCGGGCGACCTGCTGCCGGGACGGATCTACCTGTGCGGCGGCGGCGCGGGATTGCCCGAGGTCCAGGCTGCGCTGCGGGACTCGGGGTTCGCGAAACGCCTGCCGTTCGCCCGGCCGCCCGAGGTCGTCGTCGCGGCGCCCGGCGAGGTCCGGGGCGTCCACGACACGACCGGACTGCTCGTCGACCAGCAGGACGTGACGCCGATGGGCCTGGCGTACCAGGCCGTCGAGATGGCGTCGGAAGAGTCGACGCTCGACGCAGCGCTCCGAAGGGTGCTGCGCGCCATGAAGGTGTGAGGCACACTCTTCCCGATGGCGATCCACTACCTCGACGTCGACGACGAGGTCACCACGGCGGTAGCCCGGCTTCGTGCGTCGGCCGAGCCGCATGTCGCGCTCGTGCTGCCGGCGGGGTCGCGCGTCGCCACGAGCAGGATCAACTTCCGGCTGCTCGCCCGCGAGGCGGCGCTCCGCGACAGGCGGCTCGCGATCGTGGCGCCGGAGGCGGCGGTCCGGTCGGTGGCGCTCGCGGCCGGCGTGCCGGCGTATGCGACCGTCGGCGCGTACGAGTCGGCGCTCGAGGACGAGGTCGAGCAGGAGGCGCGCGAGCGGCGGCGCCGGACCGAGGCGGGCGGCGAGGCGCAGCCGCGGGCAGGGACGGCTGGTCTCGCGGACGCCGTGAGTCCGCAGCAACCGGGCGGACGGGCGGGCGCGCCGCCAGGCGGGACAGGAATCGAGCACGCACCGGGTGACGGAGCCCCTCCCGGGGCCACGACGCCTGTCGCGGGTGCGCGGCCGGATGGGGGCCACGCGGCACGGGGTTCGGCGGAAGCGGCGGCAGGACCCGGGGGCGCGGCGGCCGACGCCGCCGACCCGCGGTCCGGGGCGGCCGGCGGCCCGGGCACCGGCGCTCGCTCGGCAGGTGCGCTCCCGGTCGCGCGGGGCATCGAGCAGAAGCCGCGGCGCAGGCGGCGATGGCTCGTGCCGCTCTCGCTGCTGCTCGTGCTGCTCGTCGGGGGCGGCGCAGCGGCGGCCTACCTGCTGCTCCCGAGCGCGCAGATCGTCGTCACGCCCGTCGGCGTCGTGCAGGGCCCGATCCAGCTCCAGGTGACGGCCGACCCGTCGGCGACCTCCGTCGACGCCGCGAACCTCGTGATCCCGGCGCAGGCCGTCTCGATCCCGCTGTCCGCGAACGGGACGTTTCCCGCCACCGGACAGAAGGTCGACGAGACGGCCGCGACCGGATCGGTCACGTTCACGAGCAACGACACGATCGACCCCGTGACGATCCCGGCCGGGACGACGGTCGCGACGGGCAGTGGCGTCCAGTTCCTGACGACGACGACCGTCGTCACGCCACGCGCGATGGTCACGGGCACGACGATCACGCCGGGGCGCGCCACGAGCGGCGTGAAGGCCGTGACTCCGGGAACGGGCGGGAACGTCGCCGCGCACGCGATCGTCGTGGTGCCGACCCGGCTCCTGGCGTTCCAGGTATCGGTCGACAACCCGACGGCAACGAGCGGCGGGACCCACACGGTGACCAAGGTCGTCAGCCAGCAGGACTACGATGCCGCGGTGAAGCAGCTGACGACCATGCTCGCATCGCAGCTGACCGGCGCCACTGCGAGCCCATCGGCGGCACCGTCCGGCAGCACGATCATCCCGGCCACGGTGTCGCATGGCGACGTCGTGACGGCGCCGCCGGCGAGCGGCCTCGTGGGCGTGGCGAAGTCGACGTTCCAGCTCACCGCCACGGAGACCGCCTCGGTCCTCGCCGTGTCCGAGCAGCCCCTCTCCGGTCTCGCCGCGGACTACCTCCGTTCGCACCTGCCCGCCGGGTGGTCGCTGTTCGAGGACTCGATCCAGACGTCGGTCAGCAACCCGACCGTCCAGGCGGGCAAGGTCACGTTCACGGTGACGGCGCAGGGCGAGCGCTGGGAACCGCTCGATGCGGCCGCGCTCCTGGCCCAGGTCAAGGGGAAATCCGTGGCGGACGCCCGCGCGGCGCTGTCGCAGTATGGGCAGGTGTCGATCACGACATGGCCGTCGTACGTCACGACGATCCCGACGCTCGATGCCCGCGTGTCGCTGACCGTCGCGCCGCCGAAGCGGGCCGGCGCGTGACGCGGTCGGAGGCGTGAGCCGGCTCCTCGGCCTCGACGTCGGCGATCGACGCGTTGGCCTGGCGGTCGCCGACGAGGCGCAGGGCGGCGTCCGCGGTCTCGGCGTCGTGCGACGGGGTTCGCTGGACGAGGACGCGGAGCGGCTCGGCCGCATCGCCGCCGAGCAGCGCGTGGACGAGCTCGTCGTCGGGCTGCCGCTCGACATGACCGGCGCGGAGGGCGAGCAGGCGCATCGGACGCGCGACTGGGGCGCGGAAATCGCAGCGCGAACCGGGCTGCCGCTGTCGTGGCGCGACGAGCGACTGACGACAGAAGCGGCGGAGGCCGTGCAGCCGCGCATGCGGCGGGATGCGTCG
>JAKAAV010000050.1 GCA_021802185.1 Chloroflexota bacterium
TCGAACGTGCCACCGAGCACGCCCCAGCCCCCGACCGTCGGATCGTCGCATGCCGCCGTCGCGGGGAACGTTCCGGGCGCTCCCGTCACGCCCAGCCTTCCTCCCCCCACTCGAGCTCCCGGTCACCGACCCAGACCGTGTCGCCCGGCTGCACGCCCGCCCGCCTGAGCTCCCGCGATACCCCCATGCGCTCGAGGTCCCGCTGGAAGCGCTCGGCCGATTCCTCGTTGTCGAAGTCGGTCTGCGCGACGAGACGCTCGACGCGCCGGCCGCGGACGCGGAACCCGTCCTCCTCGCGCTCGACCGCGAACGTCTCGCGCGCCGAGTCGAACCGGTGCACGACGATGCCGGCCGGCTCGGGGGGCAGCACGAGCTCCTCTGCGGTCGGGAGCAGCGCGGCGATGGCGGCGATCAGCTCGCGAAGTCCGCTCCCCTCCTTCGCGGAGACCGCGACGACGTCCCGTCCGTCTGCCTCGCACGCCGCCACGAACGCCGCCAGCCGCTCCCGCGCCCCGGGCAGGTCGAGCTTGTTGGCGACCACGAGCCCCGGCTTGGCCAGCAGCCGCTCGTCGTGCAGCTGCAGCTCCTCGCGGACGATCGCGCGGTCGCCCTGGGGGTCGCGGGCCGCCAGATCGACGACGTGCAGCAGCACCCGGGTGCGCTCGACGTGGCGCAGGAACGCGTGCCCGAGGCCCGCGCCGGAGCTCGCCCCCTCGATGAGGCCCGGTACGTCCGCGATCGATGGCCGGCGCTGGTCGTCCGGATCGGCGACCGACAGGTCGAGCACGCCGAGGTTGGGCTCGAGCGTCGTGAACGGGTAATCGGCGATCTTCGGGGTCGCATTGGTCAGCGCCGCCAGCAGGGTCGACTTGCCGGCGTTCGGCAGGCCGACCAGGCCGACGTCCGCGATGAGCCGGAGCTCGAACCGAAGCTGCCGCTCCTCGCCCGGCTCGCCCTTCTGCGCGTGCCGTGGCGTCCGATGCGTTGCCGTCGCGAAGTGGACGTTGCCGAGCCCTCCGCGTCCCGCCCGCGCAACCATCACCCGCTGCCCGACGGCGACCAGGTCCGCGACGAGCTCCCCGGTCTCGGCGTCGAGCACCGCCGTGCCGGGGGGCACGCCCAGCTCGAGATCCTGCCCGGCTCGCCCGTGCTTCCGGGCGCCGGCGCCTCGCCCGCCGGACTCGGCCTTGAAGTGGTGGTGGTGCCGATAGTCGGAGAGCGTGGTCTGGCCGACGTCGACGTGCAGGTAGATCGACCCTCCGCGCCCTCCGTCGCCGCCATCCGGCCCGCCTCGGGGGACGTGCGCCTCGCGCCGGAACGACAAGGCGCCGTCTCCGCCGTCACCCGCACGGAGCCAGACCGTGGCGCGATCAAGGAACATGGGCGTGCATGCTAGCAGGCGGCCGCCGGCCCCCCGGCGCTCGGCATCGACGCCCGCACGCTCCAGGCCGCGGAACTCCTCTGCGCTTGCGCCTCGCCGGCCGTGCGGCACCAGGCCCGGACGTCAGCGCAGGTACGCAAGCGGGTTCACTCGGTACCCGCCGTCCCAGATCGGGCCGATCCAGACGTCGAAGTGGCAGTGTGGCCCCGTCGCGTCGCCCGTCGCGCCCACCCGGCCGATCTGCTGTCCGCCGACGACCCGCTCGCCCGTCCCGACCATCACGGCCGACATGTGGTCGTAGGTCGCGTAGACGTTCCCGCCGAAGGATTCCCAGACCTGGTAGCCGCCCCCGTTGTTCCGCCACCCGGCGAAGATCACGACGCCCCCTGCCGCGGCCAGGATCGGGGTGCCCACGGGCGCGGCGATGTCGATGGCAGGGTGACCGGACCAGAAGTACTGGCTGATCGTGCCGCCGGGTACCGGCCAGCGCAGCGTCCCGGCGAACGCGCAGCCGGCGCACGGGGCCGCCTGCGCGGTGGTGGCGGAGCCCGAAGTCGTCGACGCCGACCGGCGGCTCGCCGGCGTCGAAGTCGGGATCGGTGCGCCGCGGCCGTCCGGGACCAGGATCTCGAGGCCGGCGGGGAGCGAATCGCTCGACACGCCGTTGTACGACCGGATGTCGGCCGCGCTCGCGTGGTACCGGGCCGCGATCTTCGCGACGGTGTCCCCGGCGCGTGCGGTATAGAGGACGCCGTCGATGGGCGGGATCCTGAGCTTCTGGCCGACGTGGAGCTCCGACGGCGACGACAGGTGGTTCGCCCACCAGATCGTCATCAGGGAGATGCCGTAGCGGGACGCGATGCCGCTGAGCGTGTCATCCTTCCGGACCGTGTAGATCGCGAGCTCCGTGCGCCGAGCCGCGCCGGCGGCTGCATCCGTGACGGGCCGGATCAGGCTCTGGTCGATCATCGCCGTGACCCGCCCGCCCGCCCATCCCGCCGCGGCCCCGTCAGGCGAGCCGGAGGCGGCCGGCCACTGCTGGTCGTCGGGGCCGTCGATGTTGATCGACGCGATGCGCGGGTTGAACGCCACCCCGGCCCCGTCGGTGCCGCCGGTTCCGCCGTTCGCGGAGGCCGGCAGATGGCCGAGCAAACCGGTCAGGGCGACCAGCGAGACGACGCCGGCGGTGACAGCCAGGCGTGCAGCGGCCGCGGGGACGGTCCATCCGGGGATCGGGCGAAGAATGCGGGACCTGTGACGCGCGTCTGTGGGACGCGCAGCATGGCTCGCGTGCGGCAATACGCTCTCCTGCGCAGGCGGGCGGATCGCGTCGCGGGGGTTCGCGCAGATGAGGCCAGCGACCGCCCAGGGCGCCTATGAGGTTGCGTCCCATGGTGGATGCGACCGCCGCAAGGAGACTCCCGGGTCTCGCGTGCGGGGCCGACGGGTTTCAGGGACCTTACACCGGCCGCGCGACGTACGTCAAACCGAGGACGCCCGCGGGTACGCGAGTAGCGGGTACGCGAGTAGCGGGGACCGACGGCCGGGGGCTGCGGCGCCGGGGCCGTTTCCAGGCTGCGCGCCGAACGGTTACTGGTCGAGGCTCTTCGTGAGCGTGGCCAGGAACTGCGCGTTGCTCTCGGTCTTCGCGAGCCGGTTGAGCAGCAGCTCGATCCCCTCGTTCGTGCCGACGGCCGACAGCATCCGGCGCATCGTCCACACCATCCGGAGCGTCCCCTCCTCGAGGAGCAGCTCCTCGCGGCGGGTGCCGGAGCGCTGGACGTCGATGGCGGGGAAGATCCGCTTCTCCGCGAGCTTGCGGTCGAGGATGAGCTCGGAGTTGCCCGTCCCCTTGAACTCCTCGTAGATCACGTCGTCCATCCGCGACCCGGTGTCGACCAGGCACGTGCCGATGATCGTGAGCGACCCGCCCTCCTCGAGCTTGCGCGCCGCCCCGAAGAAGCGCTTGGGCGGGTACAGCGCGATCGGGTCGATGCCGCCGGAGAGCGTACGGCCGGAGGGCGGCAGCGCGAGGTTGTACGCGCGCGCGAGCCGCGTGATCGAGTCGAGCAGGACCACCACGTCCCTGCCCGTCTCGACCTGGCGCTTGGCGATCTCGAGCGCCATCTCCGCGACGTGCGTGTGGTTCTCGGTCGGCTCGTCGAAGGTCGAGCTGATGACCTCGCCCTTCACGGACCGCCGCATGTCCGTGACCTCCTCGGGCCGCTCGCCGATGAGCGCGACCATGAGGAGGATCTCCGGGTAGTTGGCGGTGATGCCATTCGCGATCTGCTTGAGCAGGACCGTCTTGCCGGCCTTCGGCGGGCTCACGATCAGCGCCCGCTGGCCCTTGCCGAGCGGGTTGACGAGGTTGATGAGCCGCTGGCTCAGGTTCTTCGGGTCGGTCTCGAGGTTGATCAGCTCGATCGGGTGGATCGGCGTCAGGGCGTCGAAGTGGGGCCGACGACGGGCGGTCTCGGGGTCGACGCCGTTGACCGACTCCACGCGCAGCAGCCCGGAGTACTTCTCGCCGTCCTTCGGCGAGCGGGTCACGCCGCCGACGCGGTCGCCCGTGCGCAGCCCGAACTTCCGCACCTGCGTCGAGCTCACGTAGATGTCGTCCTGGCTCGGCATCAGGCCGTGGCGCCGCAGGAACCCGTACCCCTCGTCGACGATGTCGAGGATGCCGGTCGCGTAGGACTGGCCGCCGCGCTCGACCTGCCGCTGCAGGATCCGCTCGACGAGCTCGTCACGGCGCATGCCGCTCGCGTCGCCGAGGTCCAGATCGCCGCCGATCTCGACCAGCTCGCGCAGGTTCTTGGTCTTGAGTTCGTTGATGTTCATCGGGTATCCGGTGGTGGGGGGATGGGTGGGCGGCACGACGCCGGGGATACGCGGGTGGCTGCGGTCGAGTGCACGAATGCCAGGACGGCGACGTTCCTCCGCGCCGGGCGTGGGAAAGGCAATGCCGATGCGGCGGCCCGGCGGCGATCAGGAGGGAACGAGTGCGCCGCGATCATACCACGGGCCATCCGCCGGTCAATTCCAGTCCGGCGCACCCTGTGGACGGCCAGCGCCCCGCAACGGACGCCCCCGGCCTGCACCGTCGCACCGGCGCCGGCGCGGGCTGTGGCGCCTGGGCGCTCGCCGCGTCGCCGTCAGTCGGCGACGACGAGCGGCTCGTCCGGGATCGGGGGCAGACGCCCGTGGCCGAGCGACGCGCCCGCGGACGCGACGACGACCATGCCGATCGCGGCGAACTCGGGAATCGCGAGCCCCTGGCCGAGGAACGCCAGCCCGATGACCGCCGCCCACGCCGGGTCCAGGCTCGTCAGCACTCCGAACACGCCGGGCGGTAGCCGGCGCATGGCGGCGAGCTCCAGGGTGTACGGGATCACGCTGCTGAACAGCGCGACGAGCAGGCCGGCCCCGAGCACCCACGGATCGAGCAGCCAGCGGCCGCCGGTGACGACGGCGGGGACTGCGGTCAGCACCGCACCGGTGAGCATCGCGACACCGAGGCCGCGGCCGTCGGGCCATGCGCGCGTGAGCCGCGTCCCGACGAGGATGTACAGCGCCCAGAACGCGCCCGCGCCGAGCGCGAACACGACGCCGAGCACGTCGTTCGCGCCGACGCGCCCGCCCGCGAGGGTGATGATGCCGCCGGCGGCGAGCGCGACCCACACGAGGTCGAGCCGGCGGCGCGAACCCGCGACCGCGACCGCGAGCGGGCCCCAGAACTCGAACGTCACCGCGGCGGCGAGAGGGATCCGGCCGATCGCCACGTAGAACGTCCCGTTCAGCCCGGCCAGGACGAACCCGAACAGGATCGCCGTACGCCAGGCGCGCACGTCGGAGCGCCAGACCGGCCGGACGACGGCGAGCATCACTGCGCCGAGCGCCAGGCGCAGCCAGAGCGTCACGAGCGGCCCGGCCCTGTCGATGACGCGGACGGCCAACCCGGCGCCGCTCTGCACGGACAGCGTCGACAGGACGATGAGCAACGGCGCCGGGACCGGAGCCGCGCGTGCGCGGCCGGTCAGGTCGGGGTCGCCGCGATGACGATCGTGATCCGAAGCGGGGCCGGCATCGACGCCGCGCGCCGATGCCGGCACGACGTCAGCAGCGCGTGACGGGTGTCACCGGGCGGCACTCGGGGCGCCGGCCGCGGTCCCGGCCTTCGCCTCGAGCGCCTTGCGCGCCTTGTCCCAGTCGGCCCGGAACTGCGAGATGCCCTTGTCCGTGAGCGGGTGGTGGACCATCTGCTGGAACACGTTGAACGGCAACGTCGCGATGTGCGAGCCGGCCAGGGCAGCCTGCGTGACGTGCAGCGGGTTGCGGATCGATGCCGCGAGGACCTCGGAGTCGAGCTCGTGGATCTCGACGATCGAGACGAGGTCGCGGATGACGATCATCCCGTCCTGGTTGATGTCGTCGAGCCGGCCGACGAACGGCGAGAGCAGGTTCGCACCGGCCTTGGCGGCGAGCAGGCCCTGGTTCGCGGTGAAGATCAGGGTGCAGTTCGTCTTGATGCCCTCGGCGCGGAAGCGGGCCAGCGCCTCCAGTCCCTCCTCGCTCATCGGGACCTTGACGTAGATATTGTCGGCGATCTTCGCGAAGTGGCGCCCCTCGCGGAGCATGCCCTCGACGTCCTCGGCGACGACCTCGGCGCTGACCGGGCCGGACGTGATCCCGCAGATCTCCCGCAGGACCTCGTCGTACGTCATGCCGCTCGTCTTGGCGAACAGGGAGGGGTTGGTGGTGACGCCGTCGAGGACGCCCCAGCTCTCGATCGTGCGGATCTCGTCGATGTCCGCGGTGTCGATGAACAGCTTCATGGAACTCCTTCCGGCGGTCCGCAGACTCGCCTCGCGCGCAGCCGCGCGCGTGCCCTCAGCCGAGCCCGGCTCCGACCTCCTCCACATCCGTGCGTCCCGCCGCGTGGTTCGCGATGCAGGCGGCGACGTACGCGCGGAACAGGGGGTGCGGCCGGTCGGGCCGGCTCTTGAACTCCGGGTGGAACTGGCTGGCCACGAACCATGGATGGTCGCGCAGCTCCACGATCTCGACGAGACGTCCATCGGGCGATTGGCCCGACAAAACCATTCCGGCTCGCTCCAGCTCCTGCCGGTACGCGTTGTTGACCTCGAACCGGTGGCGGTGCCGCTCGTAGATGACCTCGGTCCCGTACGCCGCGGCCGCGCGGGTGCCCGGCGTCAGCCGCGCCGGGTACAGGCCGAGGCGCATCGTCCCGCCCTTGTCCTCCAGTTCGCGCTGGTCCGGCATGAAGTCGATGACCGGGCCGGGCGTGAACAGGTCGAACTCGGTCGAGTTCGCGTCGCGAAGGTCGAGCACGTCGCGCGCGAACTCGATGACGGCGCACTGGAGGCCGAGGCACAGACCGAGGTAGGGCACGCGACGCTCTCTCGCGTACCGCGCGGCGAGGATCTTGCCCTCGATCCCGCGGTGCCCGAAGCCACCCGGAACGAGCACGCCGGCGACGCCGCGGAGGACGTCCTCGGTGGTATCCGGCGTCAGCGCCTCCGAGTCCACCCAGCGGACGCGGATCGCGCGATCGTGCGTCCACCCGGCATGGCGGAGGGCCTCGGTCACGGACAGGTACGCGTCGGGTAGCTCGATGTACTTCCCGACGAGCGCGATCTCGAGCTCGGGCTTCGGCCGCTTGATCCGCTCGACGAGCGCCGTCCAGGCGGCGAGGTCGGCCTCGTGCGACCGATCCGCCAGCCCCAGCTCGCCCACGACCAGGTCGCCGAGGCCGGCCTGCTCGAACATGAGCGGGACCTCGTAGATCGTGTCGGCGGTGGTGGCCGGGATGACGGCGGCGGCGGGCACGTCGCAGAACAGCGCGATCTTGTCCCGCAGCTCGTCGGGAACCTCGGAGTCCGAGCGCAGGACGATGACGTCGGGCTGGATCCCGATGCCGCGCAGCTCCTTCACCGAGTGCTGCGTCGGCTTCGTCTTCAGCTCGCCGGTCGCCGCGAGCGCCGGGAGCAGCGTGACGTGGACGTACAGCACGTTCGTGCGTCCCACGTCGTTGCGCATCTGTCGGATCGCCTCGAGGAAGGGCAGCGATTCGATGTCGCCGACCGTCCCGCCGACCTCGACGATCACGACGTCCGCGCGCCCGTCGCGCGCGACCCGCTGGATGCGCTCCTTGATCTCGTTCGTGATGTGCGGGATGACCTGGACGGTGCCGCCGAGGTAGTCGCCGCGGCGCTCCTTCGCGATCACCGCCTGGTAGATGCGGCCGGTCGTGACGTTGCTGAGCTGGCTCAGGTTCTCGTCGATGAACCGCTCGTAGTGCCCCAGGTCGAGGTCCGTCTCGGCGCCGTCGTCGGTGACGAACACCTCGCCGTGCTGGTACGGCGACATGGTCCCCGGGTCGACGTTGATGTAGGGGTCGAGCTTGAGGATCGAGACCGTCAGGCCGCGGCTCTTGAGCAGCCGGCCGATGCTGGCGGCGGTGATGCCTTTGCCCAACGAGGAGGTCACGCCTCCGGTCACAAAGACATACTTCGCCATGGTCGAACGATCCTCCGGGGTTTTTCCAATGCTACCGGAGGTGCCTCGGAGCCGCAAGCGCGGGGGTGCGCGCGACCCGTCCCTCGCCCCACGCCTCCGGCCCGCAGATGTACGGCCGCGGCTCGGCGGCGACACGCAGCAGTGCCAGCTCCGAGCTCGTCCGCGGCACGTCGCCGGTCGTGAGCGCGTCGCGCAGGGCACGCCCGACGTCGGCGAAGTCGGCCCACTCGAGGTACGCCCAGCCCTCCGCGCGACACACGCCCGCGAGGCGGTCCTTGCCGAAGACGAGGTCTGCATACCAGGCCGCCCAGCGATCGCTCTCGCCGTCGCCGACGAACGCGACGAACCTGCCCGCCGCGCGATGCGCGAGCACCCGCTCGCGCTTGCACGTCCCGCACACGAAGCAGGACGGGTGGCCGTACGGGAAGTCGAGCCGGAAGGGTCGGGCGGAGAAGTCGAGCCGGGACGTCGCCACCGGCACGTCGCCCACTCCCAGCCGGTCCAGGTACGGCTCGACGTAGAAGCCCAGGCCGTCGCTCACGACCTCGACGGCGGCCCCGAACCCGAGCAGCTCGCGCGCGAACCCCGCGAAGGTCGGGTCCGCCGGCTGGGAGCGGGCGGTGGCGTCGAGCCTGCCGCGGTCCTGCTCCAGGATGGTCGCGTCCCAGGCAAGCAGCGTCCGCGATCCCACGTGCCCGGCGGCGTACGCGTCGTCGCGCGACCGCCAGTCCGGATCGGTGGCGTGCGCGGCCAGGAGCGTGTCCGTGACGTCCGTGCGCGAGATCGTCCCGTCGAAGTCGACGAGAACGCTCAGCGGGACGCCGTTCGGCGGCGGAGGCGGCGCCTTCCCGGCGCGGGCCACGGTCGCGGTGTCAGGCGGGTTCCTGCTCCAGCTCGAGCGCCTCGTCGTCCGCTTCCTCGGTGAGCTTCAGCCAGATGAACAGGCCGGCGAGCACGAGAAGCGGGATCACGATGAGCGCGGCGAGCGTGACGCCGAGCGCCACGGCGACGATCTTGAGGGCCTTCATGCGTTCTCCTTCCTTCCACGTGAGTCTGCCACGGCGTTCGTTCGTCGGCTCGCCCGCGGCCCATCCAGGCCCGCGCGGGGCTTTCCGGGGCCGCGGCGCCGGGCCCTGAGGGGCCCCCTCGGCGTTCTGCGCGGGCGCCCGGCATTGTCGCCCGCCCCGGCGTTCCGGGCCCGCACCTTCGCCTCGGACCCGGCCGTCTCGGCTCCCGGCCGACTCGCTCCCCGGGCGTCCCGGTTACCGTTTCTGTGCGGAAGCCGCCGGCGCGGGCGCGGGAGGCACCCGTCCGGCGGGCGCAGCGGCAATCAGTCCCTCGACCTCGTCGCGCATGAACTCGACGAGCAGGTGCTTGTGCCCCGCCTGCGTGGTCATCAGGAGCCGCAGGACGTAGGCACCCTCCTGCTCGAACAGGAACACGTCCTTGGGGTGCTGCTGGTCGATGAAGTGGCCGAGCACGCGCAGCGACGATTCGTAGCGGCCAGGCGCCTCGTGCCCGTCGGCCGGCGTGGGCTTCGCGCGCCGCTGCATGCCCTCCTCCATGAAGCGCGCGATGTCGTCGTCGACGAAGGTCAGCGTTTCCTTGTGCTGCTGCCCGAACGCCTCCGACCAGCTCGAGCCGGCCTGGTCCATCGCGAGCCCCTGGACGATGAAGCCGTCCGGGACCTCGGTGATCGAGACCTCGCGCATCCCGCGCTGGTCGAGCACCGACCCGATGGAGCGGAGCACCTCCTCGAAGTCCTGCCGCGGGCTTCCGTCGTAGATGCGCATCCCGGCCTCCCTGCGCCCGCCCGGCCGTCCGGCAGACTCCCCGCCGATCTTCCGCCGACTCTGCCGAACCCCGTGGCCC
>JAKAAV010000051.1 GCA_021802185.1 Chloroflexota bacterium
CGTGCCGATGAACGCCCCGGTTCGCTCGGCCAGCTCGCCCTCGAGCCGCTCCGGCAGGCCCGCCTGCGCGAGCGCCTCCTGCGTCGCGAGCAGCGACAGGTGCGTGGCGCGGTCCGTTCGTCGCACCGCCTTGCGGTCCAGCACGCGCGTGGGGTCCGCCTCGCGGGCCTCGCCGGAGATGCGGGACTCCACCCGCGAAGGGTCGAACGCGGTGGTGGGACGCACCCCGGACTCGCCGGCGAGAAGCCGCTCCCAGGTGGTCGTCAGATCCGGGCCGAGCGACGTCACCACGCCCATGCCCGTCACGACGACGCGGCGTCCGTCGCGGCCCTCGGCGCGGCGCCCGTCGCGGGCCTCGACGCGCCGCTCCCCCGCGGTCACGACCCGCACCTGGTGCGGAGGCAGCGTCGGGCGCGGAGGGCGACCGAACGGGAGCGAGCCGCGCACGCGGCCGGCTTCGCCGTCCCTCGCCGGAATGGCAGCACCGTGCGGCGGCGTCGACCCTCCGCGGTGACGGGCTTCACCGGACGAACCGCCCCGTCCGGACGGTGGCCGCCCGGTACACGTCGCCCGCCAGCCCGCGCTCCGACAGCTCGTCGCTCACGGGCCGGGTGTCGTAGACCGTCCGACGCAGCGTGACCTGCACGTCGTCGCCGTCGACGTCGAGCATCGCCCACGACGCGCCGGCGTCGCCGTCGAACGCGTACCCGCACGACCCGGGGTTGACGACCTGCTTCCAGCCGAGGTCCCGGACGTCGGCGACGTGCGTGTGGCCGACGCAGACGATCCGGGCGTCCGTCCGCGCGAGCCGCTCGACCACCGCCGCCGCGTCCAGATCGACGGCCAACCCCTGCGTCTGGCTTCCCGGGGATGCGTGCGTGAACAGGATCATCGTGTCGCCGACGGTGACGCGGCGCTCGGCCGGCAGGCGGCGCAGCCAGTCGAGCCGCTCCTCGCCGAGCGCCTCGTGCACCCACTCGGCCGCGACGACGTTCACGTGGGGCACCTCGTCGAACCACGGGAACGCCGCGGCCAGGTCGAGGTCCGCGGCGGCGACGTCCGTGTTGCCCTGGACGACGATCGCGCCCTCCGCCTCGAGCTCCCGGACGCGGTCGACCGTCTCGCACGGTCGGGGCCCGTTCAGGACGTAGTCGCCGAGGAGCGCGATGAGGTCGGGCGCCTCGCGGCGGACGTCCGCGAGGGCCGCGTCGAGCGCGACGACGTTGCCGTGGATGTCGGACAGCAGGGCGATGCGCGTCATGGTCTCCTCTTGTGTCGTCGGGCTGCGGCCCGGGCAGGCGGGCGCCGAATCGTGGCGACCGTCAGCGCAGCGCGCCGGGCGGCGGGATGATGAACGAGAGCAGCGCCTCGCAGGCGACCTCGCCGTCGACGCTCGCGACCGCGCGGCCCTTCCCGAACCGGCGGCCGAGCTTCTCCATCGTGACTTCGAGGCGCAGCGTGTCGCCGGGAAGGACGATCCGCCGGAACTTGCACTCCTCGATGCCGGCGAACAGCCCCATGGTGTCGCCGAAGCCGGGTTGCTTCGCCACGTAGACGGCCATGGTCTGGGCGAGCGCCTCGATCTGGAGCACGCCGGGCATCACGGGCTGGGCGGGGAAGTGGCCCTGGAAGTACCACTCGGTCGCGGTCACGGCCTTCTGCCCGACGATCCGCTGGTGCTCGGGGTCGTACTCGACGATGCGGTCGACGAGCAGGAACGGCCAGCGATGGGGGATGAGGCCCTGGATCTCGCGGGTCGTGAGAACGGTCCCGGTCGGGCGCGGTGCAGGCGCCGCCTCCGTCGGCCTTGTCATGCCTGCGGCCTGGCCGGCCTCCTCCGGGGCGCGCTGCGCCGCGCCAGGGCCACTCCCCGGCGAGACGCCAGGGGCCGGGGGGTTGTTGGCGGCCTGGCCGCGCACGTCTGTCATGCCTCCACCCTCACCTGCTCGCGCGCGGCCGTCACGAACGCCCCGGGACCGACACGGTCCAGCAGGTTCGTCGTGAAGTTGCCGTCGAGGAACACCGGGTGCGACAGGATCGCGCGATGGAGCGCCGTGGTGGTCGGCACGCCTTCGACCTGCAGCTCCGACAGCGCCGTCCGGGCGCGCGCGATCGCCGTCCGGCGGTCCGGGCCGTGCACGATGAGCTTCCCGAGGAGCGAGTCGTAGAACGGCGGCACGTCGTAGCCCGCGTACAGGTGGCTGTCCATCCGCACGCCGGGACCGCCGGGCGGGAGGTACGCGACGATCGTCCCCGCCTCTGGCCGGAAGTCGTGCGCGACGTCCTCGGCCGCGATGCGGAACTCGATCGCGTGCCCGCGCGGCTCGACGTCGGCCTGCGAGTACCCGAGCGGCTCGCCGGCCGCGATCCGGATCTGCTCGGCGACCATGTCGATGCCGGTGAGCATCTCCGTGACGGGATGCTCCACCTGGATCCGGCAGTTGATCTCGATGAAGTAGTAGTTGCCGTCGTTGTCGACGAGGAACTCCAGCGTTCCGACGTTCTCGTAGCCGGCCGCGACGATCGCCCCGACCGCCTCTTCGCACAGGTGGCGCCGGCTGTCCGGGCCGAGCGCCGGAGTCGGTGCCTCCTCGATGAGCTTCTGGTGGCGCCGCTGGACCGAGCAGTCACGCTCGCCGAGGTGGACGCCGTTGCCGTAGCGGTCGACCACGACCTGGACCTCGACGTGCCGGTTCTCCTCGAGCCACTTCTCGAGGTACAGGCTGTCGTCGCCGAACGCGGCGCGCGCCTCGGAGCGGCAGATCGGCAGGGCCTGCTCGAGCTCGCGCGGCGAGCGGGCCATTCGCATGCCCTTGCCGCCGCCGCCGGCCGATGGCTTGACGAGCACCGGGTAGCCGATCCGCTCGGCCTCGTCGAGCGCGTGGGCGTCGTCGCGCAGCAGGCCCGAGCCGGGGATCGTCGGCAGCCCGTGCTCGGCGAGGAGGCGCCGCGTGGCCGCCTTCGACGCGAACCGCTCGAGGACCTCGGCGGGCGGGCCGATGAACGTCAGGCCGTGCGCGCGCACCGTGTCTGCGAACGCGTCGTCCTCCGACAGGAAGCCGTAGCCGGGGTGGATCGCGTCGCAGCCGGTGACGATCGCGGCCGAGATGACGGCGGCCGATGAGAGGTAGCTCCGTTTCGCCTCGGCCGGACCGATGCAGATGGCCTCGTCCGCCTCCCGGACCGCGAGCGTGTCGATATCGGCCTCGCTGTACGCGACGACGGCCGGCACGTTCAGCTGGCGGCACGCGCGCAGGATGCGCAGCGCGATCTCGCCGCGGTTCGCGATGAGGATCTTCTGGAACACTCAGGCGCCCTCCGGCCGGGCTCCGGGCGCGCTGCGGACCGCGCGCTCGGGCACGTCCGCGGCGGTGGCCGGGGGGCCCGGCTTGTCGGCCTGGGCCGCGTCCGGCCGGCCCATCGTCTCGGCCTCGGTGCCATTTCGCGTCGGGCCGGCCGGCTCGGAAGCCGCCGAGGTTCCGGCCTCGGTCCCACCGCCATCCGCCGTTCGCTCGGTCGGCCCGGAGCCGCGTGCCACCGGGAGATCGACGTGCAGCAGGGGCTGGCCGTACTCGACGGCCTCGCCGGGCTGGGCGAGCAGGCGGCCGAGAAACCCGTCCACGGGCGCGACGACGTCCTGTCGCACGCCGAGGCAGTCGACGTAGCCCACGACGTCCCCGCTCCGGACGTGGCGCCCCGGCCCCCAGCCGTCGCGGGGAGCGAAGTACCCGACCGCCGGGGCGGTCGCGATCGCGGGCGGCTCGGGGCGGGCATCGGAGGCGACGGCCCGCGGATCGTCGATGCCGGGGCCGTCGTGGCGCCCCGCGCGGCGGGCTTCTGCCGGCTCGGATCGGCGCGCGTGCCCCGCGTCCCCGTGCTCGTGCGGGCGCCGCCGCCCCTCGGGCAGCACGACGGACCGTCGCCGGTCGTAGGGCTTCCGAAGCCGGACGTGCCACCCGTCGGCGCGCACCTCGAGCTCGCCGAGACCGCTCGCGTCGAGCCTCGCGATGAGCGCCGGGAGGACGGAGTCGGCCAGCTGCTGGATCGTGTCGTGGGGGTCGGGAAACGAGCCGTCCGGGTCGGCCGCCGGTCGCGGGTCGGCCGCGGCTCGCGCGTCGGCCGCCGGTCGCGTGTCGGTCACTTACAGGTCCTCCCGGAGCGGCGCATCGACGTCGGCACCGACCACCGGCCTGGCCGGCCCGGCCTCCGGCACCCCGAGCGTCGCACGTCCCGCGTCGAACAGGTCGCGCAGGCGCGCGGCCAGGTCCTGCTTCCGGGCCGCGGGCGGGACCTCCCGCTCCGCCGTGGTGAACGCGCCCATCGCGCGGTACCGCGCGTAGCGCCGCTGCACGAGCTCGTCGACCGGAAGCGCCGAGAGCCGGGCGAGATGCTCCGACAGGCGCGTGGCGAGCGCGGCCGCGACCGCCACAGGGTCCTCCTGCGCGCCGCCCGGGGGCTCCGTGATGACCTCGTCGACGACGCCGAGCGCCAGCTGGTCCTGCGCGGTCATGCGCATCGACGCCGCCGCCTGCTTCGCCGCCGCCGCGTCGCGCCACAGGATGCTCGCGCAGCCCTCCGGGCTGATCACCGAGTACACCGCGTTCTCGAGCGCCAGGACCACGTCGCCGGTCGCGATCGCGAGCGCGCCGCCGGACCCGCCCTCGCCGGTGATGACCGTGACGATCGGGGTCCGGAGGCCGCTCATCAGCGCGATCGACCGCGCGATGGCCTCCGCCACGCCGCGCTCCTCCGCCGCCGGACCCGGGTACGCGCCGCCGGTGTCGACGAACGTCACGACCGGCACATGGAACCGTTCGGCCAGCTCGAACAGGCGCATGGCCTTCCGGTAGCCCTCGGGATGCGCCATGCCGAAGTTCCGGCGGATGTTCTCGTCGGTCTCGGAGCCGCGCTGGTGGCCGACGAACACGAATGCCTGGCCCGGCATCCGCGCGAGCCCGACGACGATCGCGGGATCGTCGCCGAAGAGCCGGTCCCCGTGGAGCTCGATGACGTCCGTCGCCATCGCCCGCACCAGGTCGAGAGTGTGTGGCCGCTTCACGTTGCGCGCCGCCTGGACGCGCGCCCAGGCGCGCTCCTGCTCCGCCTCGTCGGGCGCGCGGGAGGGGACGGTGACCGGCACGGGCCGCGCGGCGGCGCCCGGAGCGCTCGTTCCGGTCGACCCGCCTCCCGCCCCGCTCGCATGCGTCCCGTTGCCGCCGGCGTCCTGCGCTCGGCCGGGGTGTTGTCCGTTGCCGGAGGCCGGTCCCGCCGGCGTCCCCGGCACCTGAGCGTTCGAGGGACCGGCGCCCGCGCCACTTCGGGGTTCGGTGCGCGTCCCCGGTCGCGTCGCGCCCCAGCCCTCGGCGCCCGGAAGCTGGCCGACGACCTCCGCGGCGTGCGCCCCGAGCGCGGCCGCCCCGCGCTGCGCGGCGTCGACGCCCCGTTGCGCGGCGTCGAGCACGGGGAGGTTCGGCAGCTTCGTGTTGAGGAACCCGAACGGCCGGAACTGTGGCTCGCGGCCGTCGCCGGCCGCGCGGCTGGGCGACCCGGGCGGGAACGAGGCGCTGGCGCACGGGGAGCCCTCGCGCAGGTAGCACAGCACGGTGGCCAGCTCCTCGCGCAGGCGGTCGCGAGGCACGACCCGGTCGAGGAACCCGTGCTCGAGCAGGAACTCGGCGCGCTGGTAGCCGGGCGGCAGCTCGACGGCGATCGTCCCGCTCGCGACTCGCTCCCCGGCGAACCGGATCAGCGCGTCGGGCTCGGCGATGTTGACGTCGCCGAGGATCGCGTACGAGGCGAAGACACCGCCGGTGGTGGGGTCGGTCAGGATGCTCACGTACGGGATGCCGGCGGCGGCGAGGCGCTCGAGCGCGGCACACGTCTTTGCGAGCTGCATGAGGGCGAGCGTCCCCTCCTGCATCCGCGCGCCGCCGGACGCCGACACGATCACGAGTGGCATCCGGTCGAGCAGCGCATGTTCCGCGGCCCGCGTCACCTTCTCCCCGACGACCGAGCCCATCGACCCGCCGATGAACGCGAAGTCCATCACGCAGATCGCGACGGGCTGGCCGGCGATCCGGCCGACGCCCCACAACGCGGCATCGTTGAGGCCCGTCGCGATGCGCGCGGCGGCCACGCGGTCGGGGTACGGCTTGAGGTCGACGAAGCCGAGCGGGTCGGCGGAGACCAGGCCGGCGTCGTGCTCCTCGAACGAGTCGGGGTCGAGCAGCAGCCGCAGGCGGGCGTCGGCTCGGAGCCGGAAATGGTGCCCGCACTTCGCGCAGACCCGCAGGTTCTTCTCGAGCTGCTTGTTGTAGAGCATCTCGCCGCAGCGCGGGCACTTCGTCCACAGGTCGGGCGGGAACTCGCGGTGGCGCGGCAGGAACGGCAGCTTGATCGGCATCAGGCGGCGCTCCCACGGAAGCGCGGCGGCCGCGAGGCACGTGACAGCTCGCGGAACCCCGGGAGTCCCGCGGGCGCCTGAGGAACGACCTGCCCGGCCAGGTCCTCGGGCGCGTGATGGTCGGCGAGCCGGTGGACGGCAGAGCTGCAGATCTGGGCCACGTACCTTCGGTAGAGCGTCTCGAAGCGGCCCGGGCCGCGGCGGGCGGCCTCGACCGCGGGCCGGTCCGGGTCGAACGCGGCGAGGGCTTCCTCCGCCTCGCCTGCCTTCCTCAACACCGCCGAAGTCTACTTGTTACACGGTCTCCCGCGCCTTTCACCGCCGGAGCCGACACGAGACCGCCCGGCACGCGAGGTCGAGCGGCTCGCGCCCGGGCTCCGTCACCGCCCCGCTCCTCCGTCGTCACCGCGCCGCCCCTCCGTCGGCCACCCGGCAGCGCACCACCTCGCCGGTGTCGATCGCGAGCACGCGGCCGGCCGTCCGTACGAGCAGCGCTCCGGTCGCCGAGTCGACGCCCTCGCCCGTCCCTTCGATCCGGTCGCGGCCGACCTCGACGACGACGCGGCGGCCCGTCGTCCGCTGCCGGACATCCCAGCCGCCCGAGTCGAACCGTCCCTGGCGCAGCGCCTCGTACCGCGGCTCCAGCCGGTCGAGGAACGCCTCGAGCAGCGCCTCCCGGTCCACGGGCCGGCCGCCGGACGCCTCCGACAGGCTCGTCATCGACGTCGACAGATCGGCCGGGAAGTCGCTCGCCGCCCACTCGACGTTCACGCCGACCCCGACGATCGCGGTCTCCAGGCGCGCGCCGAGCGTGGTCGATTCGCCGAGCACGCCCGCAACCTTGAGCAGCCGGCCCTCGGGCCCCTCGACCACGAGGTCGTTGGGCCATTTCAGCCCGAGCGTGCCGTCGCGCAGGCCCGCCGCCTCCTCGGCCGCATCGGCCATGGCGAGCGCGACGATCGCGGGGATCCGCCAGGCGTCGCGCGGCGCGAGCCACGTCGGCCGGAACCCGATCGAGAGCATCAGCGCCGAGCCCGGCGGCGCGACCCACGTCCGGCCCTGCCGGCCCCGCCCCGCGGTCTGCTCGTCCGCGACGGCGACGCACACGTCCGGTGCGCCTTCGGCCAGCCAGGACGCCACGACCGACTGGGTGGAGTCGACGCGGCCGAACCGCTGGAGCCGGGCGGGAAACGGCCCGACGCCTGACGACGTTCGAGGCCCCGCGGTCTGACGGGTCGAGTCCGTGGCAGCGGGATCGGTCGAGTCGATCCCCGTCGGGCCAGCCGACCCCGCGTCCATCGTCGCCGCCCCCGGACGGTCAGCCGGCCGCCGCCACCTCGGGCTCGGGCCGTTCGAGCTCGAAGGCGCGGTGCAGGGCGCGCGCCGCCTGGTGCAGCTCGGACTCGTTGATCATGCAGGTGATCCGGACCTCCGACGTCGAGATCATCTCGATGTTGATCCCCTCGTCCGCCAGCGTCCCGAACATCCGCGCGGCGTAGCCCGGCGCGTTGTGGATGCCGGCCCCGACGATCGAGACCTTCGCCACCGTGTCGTCCGTCGTCAGCTCGCGCGCCCCCATCTCCTGCACGACCGGCTCGAGCAGGCGGCGCGCCTTCGACAGCTCGGACCGCGGGACCGTGAACGAGACGTCGGTCGTCCCCTGGTGGCTGACGTTCTGGACGATCATGTCGACGTTGATCCCCGCGTCGGCGAGCGGCACGAACAGCGTCCGGGCGATGCCGGGCCGGTCCGGCACCGCCACGACCGTGACCTTCGCGACGTTCCGATCGGTCGCCAGCCCCCGCACCTTGTTGCGCTGCTCCACGTCGGGGTCCTCCCTGATGCGCGTCCCGGGATGGTCGCTGAACGTCGAGCGCACGGCGATCTCGACGTGGTTGACCCAGCCCAGCTCGACCGCTCGCACCTGCATGACCTGCGCGCCCTGGTGCGCCAGCTCCAGCATCTCCTCGTACCCGATGACCGGCAGCAACCGCGCGTCCGGCACGACGCGGGGGTCGGCCGTGAAGATGCCCTCGACGTCGGTGAAGATCTCGCACCGGTCGGCGCGGAGCCGCGCCGCGAGCGCGACCGCGGTCGTGTCCGAGCCGCCCCGTCCGAGCGTCGTGACCTCGCCGGCCGCGTAGGTGTCCGCCGTCGAGCCCTGGAAGCCGGCCACGATGACGACGTTGCCGGCCTCGATCTCGCGGACGATCCGGGCGGGGTCCACGTTGGCGATCCGAGCCCGGCCGTGGCTCGTGTCGGTGCGGATCCCGGCCTGCGCGCCGGTCAGCGACACGGCGGGCACGCCGAGCGTGTGGAGGGCCATCGTCACGAGCGCGGAGCTCTGGTACTCGCCCGTCACCAGCAGCCGGTCCATCTCGCGCGGATCGGGGTCGCGGGTGATCTGCCAGGCCAGCTCGATCAGGTGGTCGGTCGTGTCGCCCATCGCGCTGACGACGACGACCAGCGACGAGCCGTTCTCGCGTTCCGCCGCGATCCGGCCCGCGACGTGCCGGATGCGGTCGGAGTCGGCGAGCGACGAGCCACCGTACTTCTGGACGACGAGGGGCATGACGGGGATTGTACCGGGCAGGATCGCGCGGCCGAGCGGCTCGATGAGGGCCGGGCCGCGGACGGGCTCGCCAAGCGCGACCGCGGCCCTGAGCTACGGCGTCCTCCGGCCCGGCGCCATGCGGCGGCACGGTTCTCACCGCGCAGCACCACGGACGGTGGCACGCAGCGCCCGCCCGCGCGGAAGCCGCGCGGGCGGGCGTCAGGCGGTCAGCTTCCCGTTGTCGACGGAGTGGCGGCCGGCGCCGGCGTCGCGGGAGCCGTGCCGACCCTGCTGCCAGCCCTCGCCGCCACCTTCCACCTCGCGCCGATCCCGAGGCCGTGCCCGGTCCCGCCGTTGGCCAGTCGCTTCTGGAGCGCCGCCAGGATGGCGTTCTCGCGCGTCTGCGTGATCGTGCCTGCCTTCACCGCCGCGTCGAGCTGCGTCCGCACCGTCGACGTGATGGCGTTCTCCAGCGTCGGGTACGGCACGGAGTGCTTCTGGGCGATCGTCTCGAGGTTCTGTCCCTTCTGCAGGGCGCCCAGCTCCGTCAGCAGCTGCTGCGGCGTCTCGTGCAGCGCGTTCGCGGCCGCGTCGAGCACCGCGGCGGGCTGGATCACGCGGCCGAGCGCGCCGAGCCGCCCCAGTGCCCCGAGGCGTGCTCCGCCGATCGCCGGCAGCGCCTGGCAGATCGGGCCGTTGATGGCCGAGAGCCGGCCCTTGATGTACGCCGCGGCGTCCGGGCTCAGCCTGCCGTCCTTCTGGAGCTGGTCCACCTCGTCCGACGCGGCGCCCAGCACTGCCTGCTGCAG
>JAKAAV010000052.1 GCA_021802185.1 Chloroflexota bacterium
AGCGGCCGTCCGCGCTCCAGTGGACGCGCACGTCGCCGCCGCCGAGCAGGTCGCTGCCCATGCTCGCGCCGACCATGAGGTCGGTCTGCCCGGTGAGGTCCTCACCTTCCTGCTCCGGCGCCGCGACGAACCGCCAGACGTCCCGGCGCGCCGGACCGCGGCCCTGGTACCGGTGCCCGGTCGCCGCGATCCAGCGGCCGTCTGGGCTCCATGCCGGGGACGAGAAATCGCGCCTGCCTCGACCCCCGGTCAGCCGCTCGACGTGGCGCGTCGCGACGTCCACCAGGAACAGCTCGGACTGCCAGTCCAGGTCGCGGTCGCGGTGCCGCCGCGACTCGAACACGATCCGGCTCCCGTCGGGGCTCCAGTCGAACGCGCCGTCGTTGAAGGCGCCACCGGTGAGCTTCGTTGCCTCGCCGGATGCCGCGTCGACGAGCCACAGGTGCGTGAAGCGATCGTGGGTGAACCCATCGCCGTTGTACTGGTACTGCAGCCGCTCGATGAACCGGTAGTCGGACTCCGGCGGCTCCCCAGGTTCGCGGCGGCGTCGCGGGCCCCGCCTCGAGCGCTCCGACGTGCTGAGCACGCACAGCCGTGTCCCATCGGGGCTCCACGCGAGGTCCTCGACGTCGTGCGGCAGGCGGGTCAGCTGGCGCGCCTCGCCCCCGTCCAGCGGCAGGATCCAGACCTGCGTCCCCTCTTCGCCGGGCTCGTCGTCGCCCGCGTCCACGTCGCCCCCGCCTCCGCGGGAAAGCACATGGCCGCGATCGGACAGGAACGCGAGGCGGGTTCCGTCGGGGCTCCAGCGAGGGTGCGTGTCGTGCCTGGAGCCGAGCGTGAGCTGCCGTGCCGGCGAGGACGCGTCCGCGGGCGCGACCCAGATGGCCTCCCGGTAGTCGTCCTTGCCCGGCCCGACCGCCTTGCTCGTGAACACCACGCGGCTCCCGTCGGGGGAGAGCCTCACCTCGGTCGGAATGCGCAGGTCGTACAGGTCGGACGGCAGAGGCGGTCGGGGCATGGTCCTTCTCGTGCAGTGGCCGCTGGTCGGCGCGACTGGTCGGCGCGATCGGCACTCGGCGCCCGAGTCGTTCCGGCGCGGCAGGGGGTGTGCGGTCGCCGTGGCTGTGACGAGTCTATCCGCTCTCTCCGCCGCGGGAGGCACCCACCGCCTCGGCGAGCGGCGCCGTCGGTCGTTACGGTCGAGCGAGCACGCGCGGCTACAATCGCGGCATGTCCACGCACCCGGCCACGTCCACGCGCTACACCTCCGGCGGCGAGTACCTCACGCCGGTCCGCATCCATGCCGACCGCGCCGCCGGGCGTCTCGAGATCACGTGGGCCGACGGGCACGAGACGACGTACGACACCGTGAGCCTCCGGTGGCTGTGTCCGTGCGCCTACTGCCGGGGTGAGGCGGGGCAGCCCGGATGGCTCGACTCGTCGCCGACGCTGACGCCGGACCAGACCCGGCTCGTGGACGTCCAGCTCGTGGGTTCGTACGCCATCGCCCCGACGTGGGGCGATGGGCACCACACGGGCTACTACACGTTCGAGCAGCTGCGGGCACACTGCCCGTGCGCGAAGGACGAGGCGCATCGGAGGGGCCGCGCCGCAGGAGAGGGAGAGACGCCATGATCATCAGCACGACGAACTTCATCGCGGGATATCGCGTCGCCGAGACCAAGGGGCAGTGCTTCGGCGTCGTGGTGCGGAGCCGCGGGCTGGCCGGCAACGTGGCGGCCGGGCTGCGGTCGATCGTCGGCGGCGAGATCAAGGAGTACACGGAGCTCCTCGAGGACGCCCGCAAGCACGCGATCGACCGGATGGTCGGCAACGCGACCGCGATGGGGGCGAACGCGATCCTCTCGATGCGCTTCGACAGCTCGGAGATGGGCCAGACGATGACCGAGATCGTGGCCTACGGGACCGCGGTCATCATCGAGCCCGGCCAGTCGGGCCACGACGAGGCGCGCTGAGCCTTCGGGGGCGGCGTGGCGATGGGCAGCACCGGGCTCTCTCAGCTGCTCCGCGGAGCGCTGGGGATCGCGGGCGGGATCGGCTTCGTTCTCGCTCTGGCGGCTATCGGCGTGGGCGAGCCGGTCGGTGCCGCGTGGCTGCTCATCGTCAGCGCCGTCCTGATCCTCGTGGCGCTCTACGAGCAGGGGCGGTACCGCGATCGCGCGGAGGACGGGGGGTCCGCTCCGGCGGGCGGCGTGTCCGTCCCGGGCCAGCCGGTCACGCCTGGGTGGGGCGTCGGACCGGCGGCAGGCTCCAGCGGGGCCACCCTCGGGGGCGTGAACCGGAGCCCCGCAGGTTTGGAGCGGACGGACGAGGTGTTCGCCGATCCGACCACGGGCACCCGCCTCCGGGTGTGGTTCGACCCGAGGACCGGCGAGCGCCGGTACGTGCCCGAGCCATGAAGCGGTGTCCGCGAGCGACGCGAGGCGCCGCGGCGAGTCGAGCTCGGTCGACGCTGTGAGCCCCTGATGGCCGCCGTTCAGCCGAACCGCGGGACGGCGCCCGCGACAGGCGCTGCCCGCGCCGACTCCGATGCGACCGGCTCTCCTGCGAACGCCGTGCGCGCGGCCGCGGCTGTCCCCGCCACACGGGCGCCTGGAGCAAGCGTGACGGGCACGTCCGCGGGTCCGACCGGCCTGGCGGCCCCCGGCGCGTCGACCGTCGCTCCCGCGGCGGCGGGACGCGCCGGGCGCAGGGAACGCCATGCGCCGTCGATGCCGTACACGAACCGGGAGCTGAGCTGGCTCGACTTCAACGCGCGCGTCCTCCACGAGGCACTCGACGAGCGCAACCCCCTGCTCGAGCGCGCGCGATTCCTGGCCATCTTCTCGAGCAACCTCGACGAGTTCTTCCAGGTCCGGGTCGCCGGCGTCAAGCAGCAGATGGCCGCGGGCGGGGCGCAGCGGACCCCCGATGGCCTCAGCCCCGCCGAGACCCTCCGCGCGATCCGGTCCAAGGTCCTGCCGATGGTGGCATCGCAGTCCCAGACCTGGGCGCAGGTCCGGCGCGAGCTCGTCGGGCACGGCATCCGGATCGTCAGCTGGTCGGAGCGGCCCGAACGGCACCTCGAGCTCCGCCAGCGGTTCATCGACGAGATCTTCCCGGTCCTGACGCCGCTCGCGGTCGACCCCGGCCACCCGTTCCCCTACATCAGCAACCTGTCCCTGTCGCTGGCGGTCACGGTCCGCAACCCGGAGACCGGCGAGCGCGGGTTCGCGCGGATCAAGGTCCCGCCGGTCCTCCCGCGGCTGGTCGAGGTCGGCGTGCGGACCTACATGCTCCTCGAGCAGGTCATCGCGGCCAACCTGGACGTGCTGTTTCCCGGCATGGACATCCTCGAGCATCACCTGTTCCGCGTGACGCGCAACGCCGACCTGGCGATCGAGGAGGACGAGGCCGACGACCTGCTGCTGGCGATCCAGGAGGAGTTGCGTCGGCGGCGCTTCGGGGATGTCGTCCGCCTGGAGGTCGAGCGCTCGATGCCGGCCGAGACGCGGGCGATCCTCGAGCGCGGACTCCAGTGCTCGCCGGAGGACGTGTACGAGATCGCCGGGACCCTCGACCTGACGGCGGTGTTCGAGCTGGCCGACCTCGACGTCCCGAGCCTCCAGCTGCCGGCGTGGACGCCGGTCACACCGCCCCGCCTCGTGCCGCCGGACCCGGGCGAGCCCGTGGACGTCTTCGCCGCGATCCGCGACGGCGACATCCTCGTGCATCACCCGTACGAGTCGTTCTCGAGGTCGGTGCAGCGCTTCGTCGAGCAGGCCGCCGACGACCCTGACGTGCTTGCGATCAAGCAGACGCTGTACCGGACCAGCGGCGACTCGCCGATCGTCCAGACACTCATCCGCGCGGCGGAGCGCGGCAAGCAGGTCGTGGTGCTCGTCGAGATCAAGGCGCGCTTCGACGAGGAGGCGAACATCGGCTGGGCCCGCGCGCTGGAGCGTGCCGGGGCGCACGTCGTGTACGGCCTCGTCGGGCTCAAGACGCATTCGAAGACGATGCTGGTCGTGCGGCGCGAGGGGCGCGGGCTGCGCCGGTACGTCCACGTCGGGACCGGCAACTACAACACGAAGACGGCCCGCATCTACGTCGACATCGGCCTGCTCAGCTGCCGGTCCGAGCTCGGCGCGGATGTCACGGACCTGTTCAACTTCCTGACCGGCCTCTCCCGCCAGCGCGCGTTCCGGCGGCTGCTCGTCGCCCCGTTCGGGCTTCGCGAGGGGATCGTCGCCCGCATCGACCGCGAGATCGAACGCCAGCAGACCGCCGGCGACGGCCGCATCGTGCTCAAGCTCAACGCCATCGTCGACCCGACGATCATCCGGGCCCTCTACCGGGCCAGCCAGGCGGGCGTCGAGATCGACCTGGTCGTCCGCGGGATCTGCTCGCTGCGCCCCGGGCTCGCGGGCGTGAGCGAGACGATCCGCGTGCGCTCGATCGTCGGGCGGTTCCTCGAGCACTCACGGATCTTCTACTTCCGGAACGGAGGCGACGAGGAGTTCCTCATCGGCTCGGCCGACATGATGGAGCGTAATCTCGACCGCCGCGTGGAGGCGGTCGCGCCGGTCGACGAACCGGCGCTCCGCGAGCGGCTGCGTGAGATCCTCGACGTCATGCTGCGCGACGACCGGCGGGCGTGGGAGCTCGGGGACGACGGGCTGTGGCGGCGGCTCGAGACGACGTCGGGCCAGGCGCCCGGGGTCGACACGTTCGAAACGATGATGGCGCGGGCGCTCGAGATGTCGGCGGGGGCGTCGTGACGGGATCGACGGGCGACGGCGCGGGCACGGGCCCAGCCGACTTCGACGCCGTGCACCGCGACCCGGGGATGGAGGTCGAGCTGAAGTACGACGTCATCGACCGCCCACGGCTCGAGGCGTTCCTCGCCACGCCCGGCATCGGCGGGCTCGCGGGCGGCGAGTGGCGAGACGTGCCGGTCGACGACCGGTACGTGGACACGACCGGCCGCGCGGTCGAGGGCCAGGGGTACGCGGCGCGAATTCGCGAGCGGCACGGCGTCCGGCTGCTTGGGCTCAAGTCGCTGACACCCGCCCAGGGACCGCTGCACCGCCGGGAGGAGATCGAGGGGCCGGCGGGCGAGGGGCTCGATCCCGTGGCGTGGCCGGCGAGCGCGGCGCGCGACCGGCTCCTCGGGGCGATCGACGGCGAGCCGCTGCGCGAGCTCTTCCGGATCCGGCAGCGCCGCCGCGTGCGCAGCGTCGGCGGTCCGGACGGGTCGGCGGAGATCAGCCTGGACGACGTCGAGGTCCTGCGGGACGGGGCGAGGCTGGCGGCGTTCGCGGTGCTCGAGGTCGAGCTGCAGGCCGGCGACGTGGCCGTCCTCGAGCGCCTGGCCGGCGCGATCGAGGGCACCGGTGCCGTGCGGCCGTCGTCGCTGTCGAAGTTCGAGGCCGCCCGCGAGCTCGTGGACGACGCCGGCGCGGACGCCACGTCCGCCGCGCCTCCCCTGCCGGCCTCGCCCGCCCCCGTCCTCGGGACCGCGCGGGCGCCGGGCGTCACGGCCGACGACCTCTTCGCCGAGGCCGGGCGCAGGATCCTGCGGTTCCAGCTCGCCCGGCTCCTCGCAGCTGAACAGGGCACTCGAACGGGCACCAGTGCGTCCGACCTCCACAAGATGCGCGTGGCGACGCGCCGGATGCGCGCCGCGTGGCGGACGTTCGGGGACGCCTACCGGCCCTCCCGCGTCCGAGGCTGCGTCCGGGCGCTGCGGACGCTCGGCCGGCACCTCGGGATGGTCCGGGACCTCGACGTGCTGCTCGCCAACCTGGCCGACCACGGGGCGGCGCTCGACCCTGCCGAGCGCGACGCCCTCGCGCCGCTCGAGCGCGCCTGGCGGGCCGAGCGCGAGACGGCCCGCGCCGCGCTGACGAGATACCTGGAGTCGGCGGCGTACCGGCGCTTCACCGAGGACCAGCTCGCGTTCGTCGAGACGCCGGGGCAGGACGCGCGGCCGGCGGGGCCCACGGACCCGCGCAGGATCCGCGAGATGGTCCCGAGCCGCCTGTGGGCCGCGTACGGCGCGGCGCGGGCGTACGACGGCGTGCTGCGCTGGGCCGACCTCGCGACGCTGCACCGGCTTCGGATCGCGGTGAAGCGCCTCCGCGACGCGACCGACTCCGTGCGCGAGGCGCTCGGGCCCGACGTCGAACCGCTGCTCGAACGCCTGGTGGCGGTCCAGGACCACCTCGGCGCGCTCCACGATGCCGACGTCGCGGCCGCGCTCACGCGGACCTTCCTCGTCGAGCACGCAGCGACGCTCTCGACCGAATCCGTGAACGCCGTCGGGGGCTACCTGGCCGAGCGCGAGCGGGAGGTGGCGCGGCTGCGGAGGACGGTCGGGCCGGCGTGGCGCCGCGTGACGGGCGTCGAGTTCCGGCGCGCGCTCGGGCGCGCCGTGGCGCGGCTGTAGCGGCGGAGTGTCGCCCGAGGACGGCGGCGCCGGCGGCGCCAGTGGCGAGCGGAAACGGATCCGGCGGAAGGAGCGCGACATGAGCGACGGCGGGCGACGGCGCGGCGCGAGCGAGGTGGACCTGTACCTGGTCCGCCACGCGCACGCCGGGAACGCGGGGGCCTGGAGCGGCCCGGACGACGCTCGGCCGCTGTCCGCCCGAGGCCGCGACCAGGCGGAGCGGCTCGCCGCCTTCCTCGCCGCCTTCCTGGCCGGCGCCGGGGCGCCGCCGCTCATCCTCACGAGCCCGAAGCTTCGCGCGTCGCAGACGGCGGCGCCGATCGCAGACGCCACGGGCGCGCAGGTCAGGATCGAGCCGATCCTCGGGGAGGGCCCGGACCTCGTGGACGTCGAGCGGCTCCTTACCGCGGCCGGGGACCCCGAGCGCGTCCTGCTGGTCGGCCACGATCCCGACTTCACGGCGCTCGTGGAGGAGCTGACCGGCGCGACGTCGATCCCGATGCCGAAGGCCGGCCTCGCGCGACTCACGTGCCGGCGGCCGCTCGTGCCGGGCTCCGGCGCCCTCCGCTGGCTCATCCCGCCCGACCTGCTGCCCGCACGCTGAGGGCCGCCCGACCGCGGTCATACGGAGCCCGCGGCGGCGCCTGCCGTGCCGCCCCGCGTGCTCGGGCGCGCCGTCCGCGGCTCCCGCCGTCGGGTACTCTTGTCGCACGCCCCGCCCCGCAGTCCACCGCCACGGCCCGACCACGCCCGGCTCCGGAGGGTCCATGCGCATCCGGCTGATTCCGCGCGAAGAGCGGTTCTTCGATCTCTTCGTCGAAGACGCGGCCAACGTCCTGTCAGCCGCCGAGCACCTCGAGGAGATGCTGCGGAGCTACGACAATGTGGACCAGCGCGCGAAAGAACTGTTCGCGATGGAGCACCACGGCGACGAGATCAGCCACAACATCGGGCGCCGGCTGAACACGACGTTCGTGACGCCGTTCGATCGGGAGGACATCGTCGCCCTGATCTCCGGCCTCGACGATGTGCTCGACCTCATCGAAGAAGTGGCCGACACGTTCATCCTCTACCAGGTCGACCAACCGACGCCGGCTTCGCAGAAACAGGCGCACATCATCGTGAAGCAGTGCGAGGCGATCCACGAGGCGCTGACGCGGCTGCGGACGTTCCAAGGGCTGCAGCACTACTGGACGGAGATCAATCGGCTCGAGAACGAGGGCGACCGGATCACCCGCGCCGCGGTCGCCGGGCTCTTCTCCGAGAAGACGCGCGCAACCGACATCATCAAGTGGAAGGACATCTACGGGCTGCTCGAAGCCACCATCGACAAGTGCGAGGATGTCGCGGACATCATCGAAAAGATCGTCGTGAAGCACGCGTAGGGACGGACGGTCAATGCGGGATGGTTCGCGCGACGATGGCGGCCCCGCAGCGTGCCCGCGAGAGTGCCGGCGACGGGTCAGGACGCGGCGGTCTCCGACTTCGGGCGACGCCCGCGCCGGGGCCGGCGTTCCGGCGTCATCAGCCCGACGAGCAGGTGATCGCCCCGCATCTGGACCGCGATGTCCTTGCCCTCGTCCTTCGCGATCTTCAGCAGTCGCAGACGGATCGTCGCCGGCTTTTCGCCCTCGTCGAGCGCGACACGGAACACGTCGTCGGGCGACTCCAGCCGGTCGACGACCGACTTCTTCAGGGTCTCGTACTGCTCCAGCCGCTTCTGCGCGGCAGGACTCAGGGGTCGCGCTGGACGGGACGTCGCCGCCGGAGCCATCGCCGACGGATCCGTCTTGCGGATCTTCAACCCGGACTCTCCATTCATCATGAGGACGCGTCAAACGTTCGACAGGATAATCGGTCTTCTCGCGTGCTGACAATCACCGACCGATGACGTCAGGTATCACGTACGGGCTGGTCGGCATTTTCGCACTGGCCGTGCTGTTCGACTACATCAACGGCTTCCACGATACTGCAAACGCGATCGCGACCTCCGTGACGACACGGGCGCTTCGACCGGGAATCGCGATCGTGCTTTCGGCGGTCGCGAATTTCCTCGGTGCGCTCACCGGTACCGCAGTCGCCGCGACGATCGGCAGCGGGATCGTCACGACACCCGCGGGCAATCACGGGCAGATCATCATCGCCGCGGCGCTCGTCGGCGGCATCTCGTGGAATCTCCTGACGTGGCGCCTCGGGCTGCCGAGCTCGAGCAGTCACGCGCTGATCGGCGGTCTGCTCGGTGCGACGCTCGCGGCGCTCGGCGGATCGGCCGTGCGGGTCGAGGCGCTGATATCGAAGGTCGTCGTGCCGCTCGTCGGCTCGCCGATCGTCGGCCTGCTCGGAGCGTTCGCGCTGATGGTGCTGCTGCTCAACGTGTTCCGGCGCGCCGACCCGCACCGCATCAACCAGCGTTTCCGCCGGCTGCAGCTCGTGTCCGCGACATTCATGGCGTTCAGCCATGGCTCGAACGACGCGCAGAAGACGATGGGGGTCATGACCGCCGCGCTCGTCACGGCCGGCATCCTGCCGACGTTCAAGGTGCCGGTCTGGATCATGCTGCTTGCCGCCGCCGCGATCTCGGCGGGAACAGCCGCGGGCGGCTGGCGGATCATCAAGACCATGGGCCAGCGTGTCGTGAAGCTCGACCCGGTGCACGGCTTCGCGGCCGAGACGGCCGCCGCCACCGTCATCGTCGGCGCGAGCCACCTCGGGATGCCGGTCTCGACCACGCACGTCGTGTCCGGGGCGATCATGGGTTCCGGGGCGAGCGATCGCTTCACGGCCGTCCGCTGGGGCATCGCCGGCACGATCGTGTGGGCCTGGATCCTGACGCTCCCGGCCAGCGCGTTCGTCGCCGCCGTCGCGTGGATGGTCCTGCACGCCATCGTGCGGGTCTAGCGCCTGGCGCGGCCGCTCCTCCGGCCCCGTGAGGTCGGTCGCCTCGGTCCGTCAGGCCGCCGGCAGGCGTTCCCGAAGCGATGCGATCGCGGCGTCGAGCCGCTCGAGCGTACGGCCCCGTCCAAGCGCGACGAGCGTGTCGAACAGCGGCGGCGACACCGAGCGGCCCGTGACCGCGGCGCGGATCGCCATGAACAGGTCGCCCGGCTTCCAGCCGTGCTCCGCCGCCAACGCGCGGAGCGGTCCCTCGAGCTCATCGGCCTCGTAGCTCACGCGTCCCTGCGCCTCGATCGTCGATCGCGCCGCTTCCAGGCCCCTCAGCGTCGTGTCCGCATCCCAGCGCCGCGGGACGAGCAGCGCCGGGTCGACCGGCGGCTC
>JAKAAV010000053.1 GCA_021802185.1 Chloroflexota bacterium
GG
Organism: Chloroflexota bacterium; assembly: GCA_021802185.1. GTDB lineage: Bacteria > Chloroflexota > Limnocylindria > Limnocylindrales > CSP1-4 > JAJYNJ01. Next base: position 3 of record JAKAAV010000053.1, read on the forward strand.
AGCGCCGCCCGGAGTCTCGCACCCGGGACGGCGGCCGTGGCCCGCGGGTCGACCTTCACGACGATCCCGCGCTCCTCGCGTCCGCGCACCCGCAGGCCATCGAGGAGCGCGTCGAGGACGGCATCCCCGTCGGGCGCGGACGCATCCCACGCCGGTCCGTGCGGCACGTAGAGCACGCGCCGGCCGGCCGTCGCGTCGCGCACGAGGACCTGCGCCACACCCCGGATCGCACCGTCCGGATTCGTCGCGATGATCCGGTCCGGACGCTCGCCCCCCGTGCGCGCGACCTCCCCCCACGCCCACGCCTGGAGCGGGTCGGCCGATGGCAGCGCGGCGACGAACCTGTCCCAGGCCGCGCGGTCCGCGTCGCGCGCGGCACGGACGAAGAGGGGAGACGGGCGCGGTCCTCCGTCGTCGCTCAGCGCCGGCCCTCCAGCTCCGCGATCGCCGCCTCGACCTCCGCGCGCTCGTTCCACGGATGCGGGCCGTCCGCCATCTCGATCGTCGACTCGTGTCCCTTGCCCGCGAGCACCACGACATCGCCGGGTCGCGCGCGCTCGAGCGCGGCGCGGATCGCGGTGGCGCGGTCGGCGATCAGCAGGAGATCGTGGTCGCGCACGCGGCCCGCCTCCTCGGCGCCCCTGGCGATCTCGTCCAGGATCCGGTCGCGGTCCTCCCCGCGCGGGTCCTCGTCGGTCACGACGACGAGCCGGCACCGTTCGCCGGCGACGTGGCCCATGACCCGGCGCTTGACGACGTCCCGCTCGCCCGCCGACCCGAACACCGCGACGAGGCCACCGCCGCCACTTTCCGCGACGGGCGCGAGATCGTCGAGGACGAGCTCGAGCGCGTTGGGCGTGTGGGCATAGTCGACGACGACGGTGAACGGCAGCCTCGTGGGGACGCGCTCCATGCGGCCGGGAACTCGCTCGACGCCCTCCAGGCCCCGCCGGGCGGCGTCCGGATCGAGCCCGAGCGCCTCGGCCGTCGCCAGCGCGGCCAGCGCGTTGTGGGCATTGAACTGTCCCGCCAGGTGGAGTGTCACCGGGCCGCGCCAGCGGGGCGTGGCGACCTCGAGCCGAAGCGCGTCGGCGTCCTGCCGGAGGGCGAGCAGGCGCACGTCCGCGTCGGGGTGTCGCCCGTAGCCGACCAGCCGCGCACCCGCCCGGGTGGTCGCTTCCATGAACTCCGGCGCCCACCGGTCGTCCAGGTTCACGACGCCCGTCTTGCCCCAGCCCTTCTCCGGGTTCCGCTCGCCGGGCGCCAGCGCCTCGAACAACCGGCGCTTTGCCGCCCGGTAGGCGTCGTGCGTCCCGTGGAACTCGAGGTGCTCGTGGGTCAGATTCGTGATGACGGCAACGTCGTAGGCGATCTCGCCGACCCGGTCGAGCGCGAGCCCGTGGGACGTCGATTCGACGACGGCGAACGCATCGCCCGCGTCGAGCATCGCGGCGAGCGCCGCCTGCAGCTCGGGGGCCTCCGGTGTCGTGGCACGCGAGGGACCGCCGAACGGACGGCCGCCGGCGATCGTCGTGACCGTTCCGGTCAGGCCGCACGGCCGGCCGGCGACGTCGAGCATGGCCCGGACCAGGAAGCTCGTCGTCGTCTTGCCGTCGGTGCCGGTGATCCCGACGATCCCGAGCCGGCGGCTCGGGAAGTCGTGGAACCAGGCGGCCGCGGTGGCAAGCGCGGGACGCGCGGCGCGGACGACGACCTGCGGGACGGCGACGTCGACAAGCGGACGCTCGACGATCACGGCACGCGCCCCCGCAGCCACGGCCTCCGGGACGTATGCGTGCCCGTCCTGCCGCGTCCCGGGGATCGCCACGAACAGGCTGCCCGCGGTCACGCGTCGTGAGTCGTACTCGATCGAGCCGATCTCCGCGGTGAGCCCGACATCGCCGCCTTCGGCGGGCACGACCGAGGCGAGGTTCTCGCGGCGTTCGAGGATCTCGATCAGGCCGCCGAGGAGGTTCTGAGGCTCAGGCATGCGGCCATGGTACGGACGACGGGCGGTCACGGCCCGCGGACCGGAGGCAGGTGCCTGGAACGCGACCGCGGCCCGAACCCGCCCGGGCGCACGGGATGGCGCTCACTGGTCGGCGCTCACGGCTCGGCGCCGTCGGCCGTGCCGCGGCGCTCGCGATCGAGCCTGCGACGCGCCAGCAGCACGCGGCCGGATTGCGCGGCCTGGACGGCGCGGCGGACGAGCGGCCGGACGGGCAGCTCGAGACCGCCGATGAAGTCGACCTCGCGGCCGCCGAACCCGACCTTGAAGTGCTCGATCCCGGCGTGCGAGAGCCCCCAAAGGTCGTACAGCGCGTAGCCCGCTTCGCGCGACCGGCGGATCGCCTCCCACTTCAGCAGGTAGTTCGCACGCGAGTCGGCGCCGGCCTGCGTCATGCCGCCGTACGGCTCGACGATCCGCGAGCCCCAGCCGATGAGCATCAGGGTCGCCTGCGCCGCATCGTCCGCGTCCCGGGCGAACAGCAGGCGTGCGCGCCCGTGCCGGGCGAACGCCTCGAACACGCCGCGGTACGTCCCCTCCGTCCGGTACGTGAACCCGGCTCGCCTGGCCGTCTCGACGTAGATCGCGTAGAACTCGCCCAGGGCTTCCTGGCCGGCATCCACGATCGTGACACCGCTCCGGCGTGCCTTCTGCACGTACTGCCGCCACTTGCCGCGCAGGTCGCCCCACAGCGCCGCCTCGTCCTGCGCCAGATCGATCCATCGGGAGCGCGCCGGCTGGGGTGACGCCGTCGGCCGCCAGCCTGCCCGCCGGAACCATTCGAGTTCGGGGCCGCCGACCTCCATCTCGGGGTCGATGACGACGTGGCTGAGGCGCTCGTCACGGGCGATCCGCCGCACGGCGTCGGTCCACGCGGCGACTGCCGACTCGTCGAGCGAAGGTGCGATCGGTCCGCGCGGGGCGTAGCCGACCGACCATGGCAGCGGCCCGATCCGGTGCACGAGGAGCTGGCTCCCGACGGAACCGGGCGATGGTTGCCTGCCGCCTCCCGCTCCCCGGGCGCTGCCGGCTCCGCGGGTGCTTGCCGTGCCGCCGGTCGCGGCGGGACCCGTGTCACCTCCCCCGATGCCCGCGGTGCCGACGGCGGCTCCGGTGCGTGCCGTGCCTCCGACCAGGACCCGCCGTGGCCGCCAACCGTTCCTCGCCTTCACGTCGGCCCAGGGGCTCGCCTGGAGGTACGGCGACAGTGGTGTCGACGCGACGAACGCGTCCCACGCCGCCGCGTCCGGCTCGGTCGGGCCGAGGTCCTGCTCAATCCCGCCGAGCGAGGGCTCGGTCCCGCCGTGCGAGGGCCGGCGCGCACCGCCGCCCGACGCCTGCTCGCCGCTCACCCGAGCCTCCGCCCGGCCGCGTTGCGAACGAGCCGCACGGTCTCGGGCAGCTCCGGGACCCGGAACAGGTAGCACCACGCCGCGTAGACCGCGCCGCCGGCCGCGGTGGCCAGGACCAGCTCGAGCAGCACGAACAGCCTCCCCGGCGTGACCCCCATGGCCGAGCGGACGGCGTCGAGGACGAAGCCCGCCGCGTAGGCCGCCACGATCGACCCGACCGCGAAGATCGCCGCCGCGATCACGAGGCCGCGGAGGTCGAGCGTCGAGGCCCGGCGCGTCAACAGGACCGTGAGAGCGGCCGCCTCGACCCATGCCCCGAGGGCGATGCCGAGCGCGAGCCCGCGCAGGCCGAGCGGCCCGACGGTCGCGACGGACACGACGACGTTGATCGCGACCGCGACGAGCGCGGCCCACACCGGGATGCGCGTCTCCTTGTCGGCGTAGAACGCTCGCGCGAGAACGACGACGAGCGAGTCTGCCGCGAGCCCGACGAGGAAGAACCCGAGCGCGTCGGCCGTGACGGAGACGTCGCCATGCGTGAAGTTGCCGTAGCCGAAGAGCAGGTCGACGACCTGGGTCCGGACGACGAACCCGACCGCGGCGAGGAACAGCATGACGAACAGCAGCAGGCGCAGCGATCGAGTCACCAGCCGCCCGAACGTGACGTGCTCCCCCGCCGCCAGCGCGGTCGACATCGATGGGAGCAGCACGACGCCGAGCGGCAGCCCGAGGACTCCGATCGGGATCTGGTAGGCCGTGAAGGCCGCGGTGTAGTCGGTGATGAGGCCCGCCCCGAGGCCGGACGCCAGCAGGGTGTTGACGATGAAGGTGATCTGGGTCGCGCCGAGACCGAGGGCGCGCGGCGCGACCAGCCGGACGACCTCGCGGGTCTCCGGGTCGTGCGTGTCCGCGATCGGGGTGTAGCGGTAACCCATGGCGTCCAGCGGCAGGATCTGGACGAGCACGCTGAGTGCGCCGCCCACGACGACGCCGATCGCGGCAACCGCCACGCCCATCGAAGCGCCCAGCAGCGCGACCGGCACGATGATCGCCAGGTTGTACAGGAGCGGCGCGATCGCCGCCGCCGTGAACCGGTTGCCGGCGTTCAGCACGCTCGTCGCGACCGCGGAGAACGCGAGCAGGATCGGCGAGAGCAGCATGATCCGGCTGAGCCGGACCGCGAGCGCCATCTGCGGCGCGGTGAAGTCCTGCGTGATGAGCGGCATGATCCACGGCGCGAGCAGGAAGAACACGACGCCGAGCACGATCAGCGCAAGCAACATGAGGTTCGTGACGCTCGAGACGAGCCGCCAGGCCTGCCGGTGCCGGCCCTCGTGGAACAGCCCCGCGAGCACGGGGATCAGCGCGGAACCGAGCGCGCCGGCTGCGACGAGCTGGAAGATCGCATCCGGGATCCGGAAGGCGGCGAGGTAGGCGTCGAGATCGCGGCCGGCGCCGAACACGGCGAGCAGCACGGCCGTGCGCACCCAGCCGAGAACGCGCGAAGCGAGGAACGCCCCGGTCACGACGAGGCCGGCGCGGACGAGCGTGCGGCCGTTCGCGGTGGCTCCGATCTCCGTCACGTTCCCTGCGTCTGTCCCCTGGCCCCTGCGGCGTCGCGTCGCGAGCGCGGATGCGCCGAAGCGTAGGCGGACCGCAGCCTGCCTGGTGACACGTGCGTGTACAGCTGCGTGGTGTTGAGGCTCGAGTGGCCGAGCAGTTCCTGCACGACGCGAAGATCCGCTCCCCCATCGAGCAGATGGCTGGCGAACGAATGCCGCAAGGTGTGCGGGCCGATGCCCGAGGGCAGCCCAGCCAGTCGCACGAGCCGGTCGATCCGGAGCCGGATGCCACGGACGCCGAGCGGGCCACCGCTCGCGTTCAGGAACACGGACCCGGCGTCCGGTCCCGGTGCACGCCCTGCCAGCGCCGGCCGCACGTCCCGCAGGTACTCGTCGAGCGCGTCCACCGCGGGGCGCCCGAGCAGGCCTGCCCGCTCCTTCCGGCCCTTGCCCAGCACGCGGACCTCGCCGTGGCGAAGGTCGACGTCAGCGAGCCTGAGGCCGGCGAGCTCGCTGATCCGCAGTCCGGCCGCGTACGCGGTCTCGACGATCGCCCGGTCGCGCACCGCGAGCCGCGCGGCCTCCTCGGCACGGGTGCGCGGGTGCGCGCGCGCCGCCGGGTCGGCCCGTCCCCTGCCGGTGTCGCCGCCTCGCCCCGGGCCGTCCCCGGTGTCGGTGTCGCCGCCGCGGCCCGGATCGGGTCCGTGCACGTCCGTGGCGTCGATGAGCGCCTCGACCTCGCCGATCTCGAGCACCTTCGGCAGCCGCGCACCCTGGCGCGGCGTCGCGATGGCCGCCCAGGGGTCGCCCTCGACCCAGCCCGCCCGGCGCGCGTGCCGGTAGAACGAACGGACGGCGCCGAGCCGGCTCCCGACCGATCGACGCGCGAGTCGTTCCGAGAGGTGCACGAGGTAGCCGCGGAGCACGTTCCGCGCCGGGCGCTCCCACGACGCGTCGTCGGAGTGGCCCGGCCGGCGCAGCACCGCCGCCTCCGGCGACGCGAGCCACCCGAGGTAGTCGGTCAGGGAGATCCGGTATGCACGGAGCGTGTGCGGCGAGGCGTCACGCGCGGCGAGCGCCTCGAGGAACGAGGCGAGCGCCTCGTCCCCCGTCACGCCGTGCCGGCGTCGGCGGTCCGACGGCTCGCCGTGCGCCCGGGAGAGCCGGACGTGCGCGCCCTCGGCCGATGGCCGTTCGACGACGCGGAGCCACCGCCGCGCGCCCGCTTCGGCGCCAGCGCATCGGGATCCGGCGGTCCGCCCGGGAGCGAATGCCCCACGAGGTCCCCGTCGGGCAGAGAGACGGCTGCTCCGCACACCAGGCAGATGCCGGCCTCGTCGCGGCGGCCCACCGGACCGCCGTCGGCATCGTGGCGGGCCCCGACCGGCTCGAAGTCGGTGGTGAAATCGCAGGACGGGTAGCGCGAGCAGCCCCAGAAGACCTTGCCGGTGCGGCGAGCTCGCCGCGCGACGAGATGCCCCTTGCCGCACTTCGGGCAGCCGACCTCGAAGGCGAGCTGGGGCGGCGGAGGCGGGCCCTCCTTCTTGATGAAGGTGCAGTCCGGGTAGCGCGAGCAGCCCACGAACGGGCCGAAGCGGCCGCGCTTCGCGACCAGGGTGCCCTGCCCGCATTCCGGGCAGGTCTCGCCAACTCCGGGCAGATGCCGCTCCGCGGGTTGTGCGCCGTCCCCGGTCCCGTCGCCGCCGTCCCCGGCCTCGCCCGGGAGCGGCCGCGTCTCCTGGTGTTCCGGATAGAGCGAGCACGCGAGGAACTTCCCGTACCGCCCGAGGCGGATCACCATCGGATGGCCGAGCGAGCACACCTCGTCGGACGGTTCGGTCGTGAAGTCCCGGCGGCGCAGTTCGCGCCGCTTCTCGTCGACCAGGTCGCGGAGCGGTCCGTAGAACTCGCGCAGGAGCGGCACCCACTCGCGCTCGCCGCGGGCGATCTCGTCGAGGCGCTCCTCCATCCGGGCCGTGAACTCGGGGTCCACGAACTCGCCGAAGTGCTCGACCAGGAGGTCGGTGACGACCTCGGCGACGGGTTCGGGCCGCAGCCGCCGATCGACGAGCTTGACGTAGCCGCGCTCGAGGATCGTCGAGATCGTGGCCGCATACGTCGACGGCCGTCCGATTCCCCGTTCCTCGAGCGCCTTGATCAGCGTGGCCTCGGTGTACCGCGGGGGCGGCTCGGTGAAGTGCTGCGTCGGCGTGACGTCGAGGACCGTCGTCTCGTCGCCGGCCGTCATCGCCGGCAGCCGGCCCTCGCGCTCCTCGGCATCGTCGTCGCGGCCCTCGGTGTAGACCCGCGCAAACCCGTCGAACGTCGTCCGGCTTGCAGTCGCCCGGAGCACATATGCACCGGCCGCGAGATCGACCGTCGTCGTCTCGAGCTCCTTCGACGCCATCTGCGACGCGATCGCGCGCTGCCACACGAGCCGGTAGAGGCGGAGCTCATCGGAGGCGAGGTGCCCGGCGAGGGAATCGGGGTCGCGCCGGAACGACGTCGGCCGGATCGACTCGTGCGCCTCCTGCGCGCCTCGGACCTTCGTGCGGTACACGCGGCCACGAGGCACGACGTACGGGTCTCCGTAGCGGTCGCGGATGACGTCGCGCGCCTCGGCCATCGCGACACCGGCGATCGCGGTCGAATCCGTCCGCATGTACGTGATGAGCCCGACCTGCCCCTCGCCGGTGTCGACCCCCTCGTACAGCCGCTGCGCCACCGACATCGTGCGCTTCGGCGAGAAGCCCAGCTTCCGGCTCGCCTCCTGCTGCAGGGTGCTCGTCGTGAACGGAGGCGCCGGGTTCATCTTCCGGCTCGAGACGCTCACCTTCTCGACGCGCGGCCGGAGGGTCCGCAGCGCGTCCGCGTGCCGCCGCGCGGTAGCCTCGTCCCCGACGTCGACCTTCGCGCCGTCGATCCGGATGATCCCCGCCGCGAACCGCTCGCCGCCCGTCGTCTGGAGCAGCGCTTCGAGCGTCCAGTACTCCTTCGCCGTGAACGACCGGACCTCGCGCTCGCGCTCGACGACCATGCGGACCGCGACGGACTGGACGCGACCGGCGGACAGGCCGCCGCGGACCTTCCGCGACAGGAGCGGGCTCAGCGTGTAGCCGACCAGCCGGTCGACGATCCGCCGGGTCTGCTGCGCGTCGACCAGGTGCTCGTCGATCCCGCGCGGGTGCGCGAACGCGTCGCGGATCGCCCCCTCGGTGATCTCGCTGAACGTCACGCGACGCTGCTTCTCGAGGGGCACGTTCGCCGCTTCGGCGACGTGCCACGCGATGGCCTCGCCCTCGCGATCGAGGTCGGTCGCGAGGTACACCTGCTCGGCGCTCTTGGCGGCCCGCCGGATCGCGTCGACCTGCCTGCGCCGATCGTCGGACACGACGTACTCGGGCGCAAAGTCATGATCGACGTCGACACCGAACTTCCCCTTGCCGGGGTTCTCGGGGAGGTCGCGGACGTGGCCGTACGAGGCGAGCACGCGGTAGCCGTCACCCAGGTACCGCTCGATCGTCTTCGCCTTCGCGGGCGACTCGACGACCACCAGGTTCTTCGTCATCGGCCGGGAGTGTATCACCGGCACCTTACCGCTCGATCACCCCCGGATGCCCGCGCGGCACGCCGTCGCGCCGATCGCCGGGGCCTCGGGACGGCGCGACGGCTGCGTTTCCCGGGCGCTCAGGTCTCGCGGATCCGGCGCAGCAGCTCCTCGTCGAGTTCGAGATCGGGCTCCTCCCGTGCCGGCGCCTCCGCTCCCTCGACGCGCTCCAGCGCGACCTCCGGAGACGGCTCGGCGGGCACCTCGAGGAACCGGACCTGGCCGAGCGGGAAGAGGAACCAGTGGTCGCCGCTGTCGACCCACGCCGGGCGCTTGCCGCTCGTGAGGCGGACGTTCGTGCAGAAGACGGCCGAGTCGCCGGGCGCGGGCATCGCCGCGAGGTCGACCACGAGTGGCTGCTCGTTGAGCAGGTGAAGGAAGGCGCCGCGGATCACGTCACGGATGGTAGAAGTCGAAGACGATGACGACGTAGCCCGCGTCGTTCCACACGCCGATCCCGACCGTCGAGAACTCCGGGTTCTTCAGGTTCACCCAGTGGCCGCCCGCGTACGACTTCTCGGACTGGAAGAACGTCAGCGAGTTGATCGCGACCGTTGACGGAGCGCCGGTCTGGCAGCCGATGTTCTCGGCCCAGCGCCAGCTCGTGTACCCGGCTCGCGCGAGTCGGTCCCCGGGGGTGCCATCGAGGAAGTGGCTGCACGCGTGCCGGACGGCCTGGTACCTGGCGTACGGACGCGCGACGCTCGTCGAGATGCCGGCGCTGAGTGTCAGTGGTGCGACGTACGCGCTGTACTTCCCCGAGCCGTACCCATCGCAGGTCCCGTCGGATCGCACCCAGCCACCCGTCCGCGTGCAGTTCAGGAGCCGGAGCGCGTACTGCTCGACCGACAGCCATGGGGCGGTCGACGATCCCGTCGCGCTCGGGCGCGGAGTCGGGGTGGGCGCCGGCGCGGGCCTGGGAGTCGGCTTCGGGGTTGGCCTGGGCGTGGGCCGCGGCGTGGGCGCAGGCGTCGCAGGCGCGAGGGCCGGCGTGGGGCGTGGAGTCTCCCTGGGTGTCGGGGCAGGTGTGGCGCGCGTGGGCGTGGCACGCACGACGGCCGCGGTCGGGGCGGGACCTGTGGACGGTGCCGCGGACGCGAGGGCCAGCGCCGCGCCGGAGCGCGAAGCCGAGATCGGCCCCGC
>JAKAAV010000054.1 GCA_021802185.1 Chloroflexota bacterium
CGCCGCTCGCATCGAGGACGTCGCGGCCGGCACCATGCTCATGGTGCAGGTCGACGGGACGAACATCCTGCTCGTCAACCAGGACGGCACGGTGCGCGCGATGCAGGGCGTCTGCTCGCACGAGTACTTCGAGCTCGACAAGGGGTTCCTGACCGGCGACTCGCTGACGTGCGCGCTTCACCTGTCGCGCTTCGACCTCGAGACCGGCGAAGCCCTCGATCCGCCCGCCGAGCTGCCGCTCGCGACGTACCCGGTCTCGATCGAGGACGGCGACGTCGTGCTCACGCTCCCCGTCGGAGAGATCCCGGTCAACGAGTAGGCCGGCGGTCGACGCGCGCACCGAAGACGAGGCTGAGCACCCCGAGGAGGGCGCGGCGTAGCATCCTGTGCCGGGCCGCGGACGATGCGGCCGGTCTCGGGAGGACTGATGCCGACCCGTCGCGCCGTCCTCGCCGCGCTGATCCCGGCCGTGGTCGTGTGCGGGATCTTCTGGGCGTGGCTGCACTTCCCGTTGTTCCTCGCCGTGGGTCTTGGCGCGGCGTTCTGGCTCGGCGGCCTGCTCGTGACGCGGTCCGTGTACGACAACGCCGACGAGGAGCTCGAGGCATGGCGGCGCGCCGCCCCCGACCTGGCGGACCTGGACAGGCTGGCGGCCGCGGAGCCCGAGGGGCAGGACGCGACGGTGGACGGAGGCACGCGAGCGTGACGGACCGGAGGGCGGACATGGAGCCGACCGTGGAGGACCGCGCGGACGCCCGGCTGCGGGCCGAGGCGCTCGAGGCGTCGGCGTGGGGCAACGGGCCTGGCGAGCGCTACCTGCCGCACCGCCACGATTACGACAAGGTGCTGGTCTGTGTGGAGGGCGGCATCGAGTTCCGGCTGCGCGAGCTCGAACGGGCCGCGTGGCTGGAGCCGGGGGACCGGCTCGAACTGCCCTCGAACACGCTCCACGAGGCGATCGTCGGCACCAGCGGCGTTCGCTGTCTCGAGGCGCATCTCCCGCCCGGCACCCTGCCGCGCCGCGTGCTCCACCGACCGGGCTGGGCCCTCGGCGCCGACTGATTCGGGACCGCGCGCCGTCCACCGACGAGGTCGAAGCGCTGCCCCATTCCGACACGGGCCGGACCACGCCTCCGCCTCGAGCCATCTCGGGTAGGCTCTCGCCGTGAGCCCGCGGGAGACGATCCACAAGGTCCGGTCGGTCCGGCTCGTGCCGCCTGACGATCCCGCCTACCTCGCCGCGATGGGCGAGCAGGCGCTGGCCCATCGCCGGTTCGGGCCGAAGGAGGAGCAGACCGCGACGTACCACGTCAGCGGCCGGGTCGAGATGGCCGTGCGGGGGTGGCTCGGCCTCCGTGTCCCGCTCCTCGACGAGCGGATCATCGCGGCCGACGTCCTGTTCCGCGACGAGCGCAGCTACGTGCCGCTCTTCGTGGAGCTCGACGCGGTCCAGGGCAGCGACGGGATTCCGGCGCGGGTCTTCGAGGTCAAGTTCACGAGCAACGCCGCGGCCCTGCGCCGTGGCTTCGCGCAGCTCGGCCGAGCGCGCCGGCTGCTCGAGTCTCGCTACGACCGTGTCGATGCGGCCGTCGTGCTCGTGCAGGCCGACCGGGGCCCGGCGCCGCTCGACGATCCTCGCCTCGAGGGCGTCGTGGAGATCGGGCCCGACCAGATCGGTGATCCGGCCCTGCCGGGACGCTCGCTGCTGCGTCTCGACGCGGCCGAGTTGTCGCCGTTCCTCGACCCGGACGATCTCGTGCTGCTCGTCACGGCGCAGGACGAGAGCGACGCGAACGTCGTGGCGCGGCAGGAGCGGAGTGCGGCGATCGGGCGTGGCGAGGAGCTTCCTGCCCGGGAACGCCACGTCCGCCAGGGGGCGACCCTGTCGTTCGGGGACGAGCCCGAGCCCGGCCGCGACGAACTCGCCGACTCGCCCTTTGCGGCGCTGCGCGCGCTCCGGACGGACGGTGTGTCGGGCGGAGCACATGACTGACGGGCCGAAGTCGGGCAACCCGGTTGCGGAGCCCGAGGTCACGGCGATGTTCGACAGCATCGCGCCCGCGTACGACCGGATGAACTCGCTGATGACGCTGGGACGCGACGCGGGCTGGCGTCGCGCGGCGGTGGAGGCGACTCGCCTCCGGACCGGTGACGCGGCGATCGACGTCGCGTGCGGGACGGGAAAGCTCGCCGCGCTGCTCGCCGAACGCGTCGGCCCGTTCGGGCGGGTCGAGGCGGTCGACCTGTCCCAGGGCATGCTGGGGCGCGCCGAGCGCGAGTACCGCGACCTCGTCCAGCTCCACTTCCGGGTCGCGAACGCGCTCGACCTGCCGTTCGCCGACGGCGAGTTCGACGCGGCGACGATCGCGTTCGGGCTGCGCAACCTCGCCGACTACGAGGCGGGGTTCCGCGAGATGGCACGCGTCGTCCGGCCGGGCGGGTTCGTCGTGTGCCTCGAGCTCTCGCTTCCCCGATGGCGGCCGTACGCGCGCCTGTACCACGCCATGTTCCGACACGTCGCGCCGGTCGCCGGGGCGATCGTCGCAAGACGGCACCAGGCCTACCGGTACCTGCCGGAGTCGCTCTCGTCGTTCCCGTCCGCCGAGCAGCTCGCCGCCACCATGCGCGCCGCGGGCCTCGTCGACGTGCGCTTCCAGCGGCTCATGACCGGTGTCGTGGCGCTGCATCGCGGACGGGTCGCGGCGGCCGGTTGACGCGCGCGGCACGCCAGCGCTGACGCGGCGCTGCTCGGGATTCAGCGTTCCGCGCGCTGCCCTCGCTCGAGGCGGGTCCCGGTCGTCCGTGCGCGGTCGCCGGCGTTCGTGCCGCCCCCGTCTCCGGCGCCGTCGGCCGTCAGGTCGTCGGGCGTGGGCGCCGCCCGCTCGAGCCAGATCAGCCGGGAATCACCGGGATCGTCGGCGGCGTGGGTGGATCCGGGCTCGTCGGCACGTGGGGCGTGAGCACGCTGCGCACCCTCGGCGCCTCCGGCGGCCGGCTCAGCGTCGTCCGCCGTGGCGTCGTCCGCCGTGGCGTCGTCCGCCGGCGCGGCCGCGTCCGTCGGCGTCCCGTCGGCCGGCCCGAAGGGCTCCGCGTGCCGCAGGTAGTCGTGGTGGAGAGCGAGCACCTGCGCGACGAGATCGGCGGGAGCCATGCCACCCGCGCGCTCGATCGTCCGGCTGATCCACCTGGCCTCGGGCTCGCGCTCGGTCGCGGCGACGTCCTCCTCGTCGCGCGCCATCTGGCCGCGAACGAGCCACACGAGCGCGCCGCCGATGACGAGCCCGACGACGAGGAACCACCACGCGTATTCGCCGTTCATCGCCCGGCAGTATAGGTGGCGCACGCGCGCCGGCCCGACTCCCGGTATCCTCCGCCAATGCTGCCGTTCGGCCTGATCGACATCCTTCCTCCGTCGACCGCGTTCCACATCGGGCCCGTCTCGATCGACTTCTACGGGATCGGGTACGCGCTCGCGCTCGTCGTCGGGGTGCTGGTCGCGTCGCGACAGGCCCGGCTCCGTCGCGAGGATCCCGACCACATCGGCAACGGGATCATCTTCGTGTTCGTCCTCGGGCTGATCGGCGCGCGTGTCTACCACCTGATCGACCAGTGGAACACGCTGTACGCGTCCGACCCCATCAAGGCGATCCTGCCGCCGTACACCGGGCTGGCCATCTATGGCGGCATCATCGGTGGCCTCGTCGGCGTCGTCATCTACACGCGGCGGCACCACCTGTCGTTCCTGCGCTGGGCCGACATCGCCGTGCCGGCCGTGTTCCTTGGCCAGGCCATCGCCCGCTGGGGGAACTTCTTCAACCAGGAGCTGTACGGGCCGCCGACGAACCTGCCCTGGGGCATTGCGATCGACTGCTCCAGGCGCGTCGCCGAGTACTCCTGCTCGCTGTACCCCCCGAACACCGGCTTCCAGCCGCTGTTCTTCTATGAGTCGGTCCTCGACCTCGCCGGCGCGCTCGTCGCGCTGTGGATCTCGCGTCACATCGCCGACCGGCTCCGCGACGGCGACCTCTTCTCGTTCTGGTTCATCTGGTACGGCGCCGTTCGCGCCTGGCTCGAGACGTTCCGCCTCGGCTACGACTGGACGTTCTTCGGCGTCCCGGTCGCCATCATCGTGGGCATCGCCGGGATCCTCTTCGGCGTCGTGACGATCGCCATCCGCCACCGCGGTTCCGGTCCCTCGACGGCCGACCTCGATCGGCTCCGCGAGGACGAGCACCCGTCGCCGCCGTCCGGCGTCGCAACGGGTGCGCACGAGCACACGCCGGCCTGAGGGCGCGGCGCTTGGCATGGACACGCACGATTCGATCCTCGACCTGATCGGCGGCACGCCGCTCGTGCGGCTCACGCGCGTGACGCGCGACCTCGGGCCAGCGGATCGGCAGCCCACGCTGCTCGTGAAGCTCGAGATGCTGAACCCCGGCGGATCGGTCAAGGACCGCATCGCGCTCGGGATGATCGAGGCGGCCGAGCGCGACGGCCTGCTGCGGCCGGGCGGCACGATCGTGGAGCCGACGAGCGGCAACACCGGGCATGGCCTCGCGATCGCCGCGGCCCTGAAGGGGTACCGGTGCATCTTCGTGATGGCCGACAAGCAGTCGGCGGAGAAGCAGGCGCTGCTGCGGGCCTACGGCGCCGAGGTCGTCGTGTGCCCGACGAACGTGCCCCCGGAGTCGCCGGAGAGCTACTACTCGGTCGCGCGCCGGCTCGCGCGGGACATTCCCGGCGCGTTCCAGCCGGACCAGTACTCGAACCCGGAGAACCCGGCGGCGCACGAGGCGACGACCGGGCCCGAGATCTGGCGCCAGACCGAGGGGCGCGTGACGCACTTCGTCTGCGGCGTGGGGACCGGCGGCACGATCACCGGGGCTGCCCGCTACCTCCGCTCGCAGCGCCCCGACGTCGTCGTCATCGGCGCCGACCCCGAGGGCAGCGTGCTCTCCGGGGACACCGTTCGGCCCTACCTGACCGAGGGCGTCGGCGAGGACTTCCTTCCGACGACGTTCGACCCGGCGCTCGTCGACCGGTGGGTGCGCGTGTCGGACCGCGACGCGTTCGCGGCGGCGCGGCGCCTGACACGCCAGGAGGGGATCCTGGCGGGCGAGTCGTGCGGGACGGCGCTGGTGGCGGCGCTCCAGGTCGGACGCGAGCTCACGGAGACGCCCGGCGGGCACGAGGCGGTCATGGTCGTGCTGCTCCCCGACACGGGCCGGAACTACCTCTCGAAGCTGTACTCCGACGAGTGGATGCGGCAGCGCGGGCTGCTTCCGGCCCCGGCCTCGGCGGTCGCGGTCGGGACGCTCCTCCGCGAACGGCACGCCGAGGTGCCGCCGCTCGTCATCGCGCGCACGACCGACACAGTCGGCGCGGCCATCGGGCGCATGCAGTCGTTCGGGATCAGCCAGATGCCGGTCTCCGAGGCGGAAGGCGACGCGATCGAAGCGCTGGTCGGCTCGATCTCGGAGATGGGCCTGCTGCAGCGGACCTTCAACGACCCGACGGTCGTGGAGCGCACCGTCGGCGAGGCGATGGACCCGCCGCTTCCCGTCGTGCCCGATACCGCGGCGCTCGACGACGCGTTCGCGCTGCTGTCCGCGGGATCGCCGGCGGTGCTCGCGGCGCGCGCGGGGCGTGCCGTGGGCGTGATCACGAAGCTCGACGTGCTGGAGTACGTGGCGCATCGGTCCGGCCAGGGCTGACCGGCGGACCACGCCGCGGCTGAGGCGGGACCACGCCGCGGCTGACGCGCAGCCACGCTGTGTGCCTGCGCCTTCGTGCGGTCGCTGCGACTGTCGCAGGTGGTTCCTCGGGGCCGGCCCGCCCCTCCCGCCGGTCCTCCCAACGCCCCGCGTTACACTCGTTGCTCACGCCGTCGGCCGGGTCTCGGAGCCGGACGGCACGCATGCGCCACGCGCGCAGGAGCTCGATTGTGACGGACGTGCTCATCCCCACCTTCCGCGCGGCCCTCGTGAACCTGCCGCCGGCGGCGCTCTACGAGGCCGCGGTGCGGAACGGGGAAGGCATCATCTCCGCAGACGGGGCCCTCGTCGTCGAGACCGGGACGCACACCGGCCGCTCGCCGAAGGACAAGTTCATCGTCGACGAGCCGACGACATCGGCGCACGTCTGGTGGGGTGACGTCAACCAGCCGATCACCCAGGCGCGCTACGACGCGCTGCGCGACCGCGTCATGCAGCACCTCTCCGACCGCGAGGTCTACGTGCAGGACTGCTACGTGGGCGCGGATCCAGCGCACCGCCGCTCGCTGCGGGTGACGACCGAGACGGCCTGGGCGAGCCTGTTCGCCGAGGACCTGTTCATCCGCCCGACCGCCGACGAGCTCGCGCTCTTCGACCCCGATTTCCTCGTGTTCGACGCGGCGAGCTTCCGGGCCGATCCGGCCCGCGACGGCACCCGGACCGAGACGTTCATCCTCGTCCACCTCCGGCGCCGCGAGATCATCATCGGTGGCACTCAGTACGCGGGCGAGATCAAGAAGAGTGTCTTCTCGGTCATGAACTACCTGCTCCCGGACGAGGGCGTGCTCCCGATGCACTGCTCCGCGAACGTCGGCGAGCGCGGGGACGTCGCGATCTTCTTCGGCCTCTCGGGAACCGGGAAGACGAGCCTCTCGGCCGATCCGGACCGGACGCTCGTCGGCGACGACGAGCACGGCTGGGGCGAGAACGGCGTCTTCAACTTCGAGGGCGGGTGCTACGCCAAGATGATCCGGCTCTCGCCGACCGCCGAGCCGGACATCTACGCCGCGACGCGGCGCTTCGGGACGATCCTCGAGAACGTGGTGGTCGACCCCGTCACGCGCGAGCTCGACCTCGACTCCGACGCGAAGACCGAGAACACGCGGGGCGCGTATCCGCTGTACTTCATCCGGAACGCCTCGGAGACGGGGCGCGCGGGCCAGCCGAGCAACGTGATCTTCCTGACGGCCGACGCATTCGGCGTCCTGCCGCCCATCTCGCGGATCACGCCCGAGCAGGCGATGTACCACTTCATCTCGGGGTACACGGCCAAGGTCGCGGGCACCGAGGTCGGCGTCACCGAACCGACGGCCACGTTCTCGACGTGCTTCGGCGCGCCGTTCATGCCACGTCACCCCGGCGAATATGCCAAGCTGCTCGGCGAGCGGATCGAGCGCTACGGCGTCCGGACGTGGCTCATCAACACAGGGTGGACAGGCGGCCCGTACGGGGTCGGCCATCGGATGAGCATCGCCTACACGCGCGCGATGGTGCGCGCGGCGCTCGACGGCGATCTCGAGGGGGTCCCGATGACCACCGACCCGATCTTCGGGCTGCAGGTCCCCACGACCTGCCCGGGCGTCCCGGCCGAGGTGCTGCAACCGCGATCCACGTGGTCCGACGCCGCCGCCTACGACGCGCAGGCCCGCAAACTCGCCCGGATGTTCGTCGAGAACTTCCGGACCTTCGCCGATGGCGTGTCGCCCGAGATCCTGGCGGCAGCCCCCAACATCGAGTGAGGATGCGATGAGCGAGACCACCGCCCACGTGGCGGTCGAGTCGGCAGCGAGCTTCTCGGTCGACGACCGCGAGCTGTCGCTGCGCGTCGAGGAGGGGACGGAGGGGGAGCGCGGCGTCCACATCGGGAATCTCCTGAAGGACGCGCACGTCACCACCATCGACTACGGCTTCGCGAACACGGCCGTCACGCGGAGCGCGATCACCTTCATCGACGGCGACGCCGGAATCGTCCGCTACCGCGGGTACCCGATCGAGCAGCTCTGCGAGCGATCGAACTTCCTCGAGGTCGCCTACCTGCTGATCTACGGCGAGCTGCCGACGGCGGAGCAGTGCACGACGTGGACGCGCGAGCTCAGGCGCCACACGCTCCTGCACGAGGACCTGCGCCGCTTCTTCGACGCGTTCCCGCGCGATGCGCACCCCATGGCCGTGCTGGCCTCCGCGGTCGCCGCGCTCGGCACGTTCTACCAGGACACCGACGATCCCCACGACCCGGACGACGTCGAGATCAGCACGATCCGGCTGATCGCGAAGGTCCCGACGATCATCGCGTTCGCGTACAAGCGCTCGGTCGGGCAGTCGCCGGTGTATCCGAACAACAGGCTCGAGTACGTCGACAACTTCCTGCGGATGATGTTCGCGGTGCCGGCCGAGGACTACGAGGTCGACCCGGACGTCGCCGACGTCCTGCGCCAGCTGCTGATCCTCCACGCCGACCACGAGCAGAACTGCTCGACGTCGACCGTCCGCATGGTCGGGTCGGCCCGCGCCAACCTCTACGCCTCGGTCTCCGCCGGCGTCTCGGCGCTCTGGGGTCCGCTCCACGGCGGCGCGAACCAGGAAGTCGTCGAGATGCTCGAGCAGATCGCGGCCGACGGCGGCAACGTCCGCAAGTACATCGACCGGGCGAAGGACAAGAACGACCACTTCCGCCTGATGGGCTTCGGGCACCGCGTGTACCGCAACTACGACCCCCGCGCCCGCATCATCAAGAACGCCGCGCAGCGCATCCTCACGAAGCTCGGCGCCGACGATCACCTGCTGCAGACCGCCATGCGCCTCGAGGAGGCCGCGCTCGCGGATGAGTACTTCATCGAGCGCAAGCTCTACCCGAACCTCGACTTCTACAGCGGCATCATCTACCGCGCCCTCGGCTTCCCGACCAGGATGTACCCCGCACTCTTCGCGATGGGCCGGCTTCCCGGCTGGATCGCGCAGTGGCGCGAGATGATGGCCGATCCGGATACGAAGATCGGCCGGCCGCGGCAGATCTACGTCGGTCACACGAAGCGTGACTTCACGCCGATGGCCGAGCGCGGCGACGGGCGCGTGGTCGAGTGCGGGGAGCTGGGATCGGTCACGCCATGACCCCGTCCGGCCACGCGGCGCGTCGCGGTATCCTCGCGTGACCGGGTTCACAGGCACGGGCGGCCCGCCGGCTCCCCCGGGAGCCGGCCTCCGACCGCGACCGCGGCGGCTCCGCCGCGCGCTCGTCGACGCGGCCGGGTAGCCCGACGCCATGCCGGAGGCGCAGCGGCTCGTCCTGCTCGGACTGACGTTCGGGCTCGTCGTCGTCCTCCTCGGGCTCGCCGAGACGTGGATGGTCGGCGGCGCCGCGCTCGTGCGCGCATGGCTCGTCCGGGTGCCGGAGGCCGCCGCCGTCATGGTCGCGGCGACCCTGCTCGCGGTGCTCGCCTCCGGCGCGCTCGGGCAGGGGTCGACGTACGTCGTGCTCGCCGGCTCCGCGATGGCGCTCTACCGCGTGCGGCTGCCCGAGGCGCGTCGGTCGCTCACGGCCTCCCGGGCCGTGGTGCTGCTGCTCGGTGCGGTCGGTGCGATGGTCGTGTTCGGGCTGCTGGTCACCGTGATCGCCGGGGTGCCGCCGGCGTAGGCCTCCGCGCTCGTGTCGTCGAGCCCCGGCTGCGCGGCGCTTGCCGAGCGCGGCCCGCGCTCATTGGGGCACCCTCCCCCCTGTCACGATCCAGGTGACCCCTGGGTCCCGCCGGGGTGACGAGCCCGCTCGCTTGTCGCCAGACGACCCGCATGA
>JAKAAV010000055.1 GCA_021802185.1 Chloroflexota bacterium
CGCCGTCGCCGTCGCCGTCGCCGTCGCCGGCCGCCCTCTCGCTGCTGCCGGGCACTGAGCGTCGCCGGCCGCCCTCCCGCTCCGGCAGCGGCGTGCCGCGGGCCCGCGTCCGGCTCCGACCCCGACCCCATCTGCATCACGTTCATCCTGCCGACGCGCCGACGGGACCAGCGCGTCGGCGCGTCGATCTCGTGAACCTCGATCACGAGACGGGCCACCCCGGGACGCCGCGCGGTCGAGAGGTTGACCCTCGTTCATCTTTGCGTCCCGCTGCTGCCGTCGCGCCTGCCGCAGGGAACGGCACGCGCCGGCCGCCTGTCGTCAGGATGAACCACGTTCAAACGAGGGCCGGAGGCGTGCGCCGGGCTCACGAACGCGAACGGCGCCCGCTTCCCGCCGCTACGCCGCGATCTGCCGCGCGACCGCGTCGCTGCCCTGCCGCCGGATCGAGGACAGCGCGAACAACTGGACGATCGCCACGGTCGCGATCGCGGCCGCGAACGCCGCGACCACGCCGAGCGGCACGATCGACGCGCTCACGACGGCCAGGAACGCCGCGGTCCCGAACAGCCCGGTGACGACCCCGCGCAGTACGCCGATGGCCTCGTCGGGCCCGTCCCGCCGGTGCGTGAACGTCGCGACGACCGTGGCGATCACCGGAAGCATCGCGAGCAGGCCGCTTGCCGACGACCCGAGCGCCGGCGCCGCGGCGGTCAGCGCGACCACGACGGCCGTGCCGATCGCCATCCGGAGCGGAAGATCCCAGGCGGGCGCGACCGAGGGCGCCGCCGGACGCGTGCTCGATGGCATGGCGCGCAGGCCGAGCGCCAGCGCCGCCACCGCGAGCACGAACACGACGCCGACCGGCAGAGCCAGCGCCGGCTGGAGCGCGAGCGCCGTGACGAGCCAGCCGACGCCGGCCGCGGCGATCGCGGCGGGCCACCCCGCGCGCCTCGCGGCGCCCGCGTACGCGAGGCAGAACGCGACGATCGCGATGTTGCCCGCCACCGACGCTTCGGCCGCCCGGGCGGCAAACGCGGGGCCGTGATCGAGCGCCAGGAACAGCGCAACGGGCCCGGAGGTCAGCGGCAGCGAGACGAGCCACCCGCCGATCATGGGGCCCCAGCGGCGGGCGCCCAGGCTCGCGCCGCCGATCAGCAGCGGCGTGAGCACGAGCTTGAGGGCGAGGACGGTCACGGCGTCAGGTTACGGCGCCGGCAGCGCACGGCCGATCACGGCGACAGCCTACGTCGCCAGCGCCGGCGGGACGGCCGGCGCTGGCGACCGCAGGTCGGAAGCGGTGGCCGGAGAGAGGGGACCGCCGGCCGTCCGTTCCGCGGAGTTTCAGCCCTGGCCGTTCGAGTGACCGGTCGACCCGGCCGTCGCCGGCGCCAGGTCCCTCAGCAGCTCCTGCATCCGGACCCGTGAGTATGCCGGCCCCTCCGGCCGCGTCAGCTGGTTCAGCACGTCGATCGGCAGGTCGTTGACGATCGCGTGGTTCGGGTTGAACAGCAGGTGCTCGTCGACCGCGAGCCCGAAGGCGGACCCTTCGTGGACGGCGTGGTAGAGGTTCCGCGGCCGCACGGCATCGCCGACGTTGAGGACGTGGGCGCCTGCCGCCCGGAGCTCGTCGAACAGCCCGACCTTCGGCCGCGTGTGGCACGTCACGACCGTGTCGATCGGGATCGTCGTCCGGTTGAAGTCCCGGTCCTCGAGCACGACCTCGCCCTCGCGGATCTCGAGGACGCGCGTCGAGGTCAGGACCGTCACGGGGTACCTGTACGGCTTCGACGTGAGGACCTCCGCGTCGCCCTGCGCGAAGCGCTTGCGCAGCACGTACATGTGGATGACTTCCGTCTCGGCCGCGAACTCGCGGTGCTCCGTGACGATCGTCACCTCCTTGCCGTGCGCGCCGAGGAACGCCGCGGTGTCGGTCGCCGCGTAGTGGTCGCCCCACAGCAGGACCCGCTGGCCGAGCTTGGTGAGCCGCCGGCCGCCGGGATGGCATTCGCAGGCGACCTTCGGGCACGCCATCGCGTCCTCGAACGGGACGACGAGGTCGGCTCGCCCGTGCACCTCCGGCGCGTACGACTCCGCGCCGGTCGCGTTCAGCACGACGTCGTAGTCACCCAGCTCGTCGACGCTCGGCGCGTGATTGAGCCGGATGTCGACCTGAAGGTCCAGCAGCTGGTCCCGGATCCAGTCCAGGTACCAGCGCATCTTCTCCTTGCCGGGCACCAGGCAGACGTAGAGCATCGCCCCGCCGAGCTCGCCGGCCTGCTCGAACAGCGTCACCTGGTGGCCGCGCTCCGTCGCGATCCGGGCCGCCTCCATGCCGGCCGGTCCCCCGCCGACGACGGCGACGCGCACGGGCTTCCCGGTGGGCTTCATCTCGGCGAACTCCGCGTTCCCGCACGCGGCGTTGATCGAGCACTGGATCTCGTGCTTCGCCATCAGCGACTCCTGCCAGCACCCGCCCAGGCAGGAGATGCACTTCCGGATGGACTTGACGCGCCCGAGCTGCGCCTTCACCGGCCAGTAAGGGTCGGCCAGCAGCTGCCGCGACAGGCCGACGAGGTCCGTCCTGCCCTCGGCCAGGATCTGTTCGCAGTACTCGGGGTCGCGCAGCGAGTGGCTCGTGATGACCGGGATGCGGATCGCCTTCTTGACCGCCTCGGCGGCGTACGTCGCCCAGCCCTGCGGGTACTGCATGGGGTCGAAGCCGGCGCCCGCGCTCTCCTGGATGCCCTGGCTGATGTCGACCGCGGCGCAGCCGGCCTGCTCGAGCATCCGGGCGATCTCGACGCCTTCCTCCAGCTGCCGTCCGCCCGGCACGAACTCCTCGAACGAGTACCGCACGAGCACGGGGAACGACCGGCCGCACTTCCTGTGGATCTGGTCGACGACCGCCAGCGTGAACCGCATGCGGTTCTCGAGCGTGCCGCCGAAGCGGTCGGTCCGCCGGTTCAGGATCGGGCTCATGAACTCCGAGAGCAGGTAGCCGTGCGCGGCGTGGAGCTCGACGGCGTCGAAGCCGGCCTGTTTGACGCGCCAGGCGGCCTCGGAGAACAGGTCGACCAGCTCGAGGATCTCGGAGATCGACGCCTCACGGATCTCCTTGCCCTTCTCCTCGGCGTTCTCGTAGATGATCTCGTGCCCCGCCGACCATGGGAGCTTGATGACCCGGTCGTTCGCGCCGAGTGTGTTGTAGCGCGGGATCGCGCACTGGCGTCCCGGATGCTGAAGCTGGACGGCGCACTTCGACCCGTAACGGTGCATGCTCTCGGCGAGCCGCGCGAGCCCGGGGATGTAGTTGTCGCCGTCGGCGACGAGGCAGGTCACCGTCGGGCGGCCCGTCTTCATGTCCGGCGTCGTCGCGCCGACGATGACGAAGCCGGCGCCGCCGCGAGCGATGTCGGCGTGGTGGTGGATGTCCCGCGCGCTGACCTCGCCGTCCGCGTGCGACGAGCTGATGTCCGTCGGGACATGCACGACGCGATTGGGCAGCTCGATGTTCCCGAGCTGGATCGGACTGAACAGGTGCGGGAACGGCACGGCCATCGTCTCTCCCCATTCGTCGCCGCGCACGAGTCGGGACAGCGCGGCGCGCGCGATCACTCGATCCCGCTCCCAATCTTCGGCCTGTCGTCCGGCCCGGCAATGTCACATCTGGCCGAGAAAGTGGCAGGAGCGGCTGCGGGGAAGCGCCACCACGTTGATGGGGGCGAATCGGGCCGAACGGCCCTGCTTCCGCCATCCGAAAGGCTCGATTATCGATCATGCCCGACCGCTCCCCCGGACGGCCTTCGGGGGTCCG
Organism: Chloroflexota bacterium; assembly: GCA_021802185.1. GTDB lineage: Bacteria > Chloroflexota > Limnocylindria > Limnocylindrales > CSP1-4 > JAJYNJ01. Next base: position 3,818 of record JAKAAV010000055.1, read on the forward strand.
TGGATTGAGGAGCGCGCGTTCCAGTTGGCCGTCTACGTCTGGCACCACCCGCTCGACCGCGACTTCCCGCTATCGATCCTCGATTACCGGACGTCCGAGGAGCAGGCGCGGCTCCACTGGCACGACTACATGGAGATGGCGCTGTGCCTGGAGGGGACCGGGAAGTTCCTCTTCGGGCAGCGCGCCGTGCCGGTCGAGCCGGGCGATGTCGTCGTCGTCGACTACTCGGAGCCCCATGTCGCGGTCACCGACGGCCCTGACCCGTTGCGGCTCCTGCTGGTGCTGTTCCTGCCCGAGCTCATCGCGCCGCCCGGGTCCCGGCCGTTCGATGCCGAGTACCTGGCCCCGTTCACGAGGCAGAGCGCGCTGTCGAACCCGATCCGGCACGGAACGCCCCTCGCCGCGAAACTCGCGGACACATTCGAGGATCTGCGGGTCACGTGGGACGGCCGCGAACGAGCGGACCGCCATCTCCTCGATGCCAACCTCCGGCGGGCGCTCGGCCTGCTCGTGAGCGAGTGGCGGCCGGCTTCGATCGAGCAGTGCCTCGGGGACGCGGACCGGCTCGAGCAGGTCCGGCCGGTGCTGCGATATGTCGAGGACCACTTCCGGGAGAACGTCACGCTCGACGACGTCTCGGCGTTCGTCCACGTCAGCCCGTCCCGCGTGAGGCACCTCTTCAAGGAGGTGACGAGCGTCGGGTTCAAGGAGTACCTGACGAACGTGCGTCTCGCGGAGGCGAGGCGGCTGCTCCTCGGCACCGACGTCAACGTGTGCGACGTCGCACGGCTCGTCGGCTACACGAACATCCACCAGTTCTACAAGGTGTTCTACCGGTACAGCTCGATGTCCCCCGCGGACTACCGCCGGTCCTACGCCCTCGGCGACGCGAAGGGTGGCACGCCGCGGGCGGCCGATGGGCCTCGGGTGGCCGATGGGCCGCGCGGGGGCCTGCGCGCGCTCGACGAGCTCGACCTGCGGGTCGAGGTGGACGCGCCCCTCCCGATCCCGATCGCGAGCTGACGCGCCGAGAGACGGCAACCACAGGCGGTCGACCGGCGGGCAGCCCCGTGCTATCGTCGCGGCTCTGCGCTCCGGCGCGACCGACGACGGGACGGAAGGGGGACGCCGTGGACCAGCGTGTACTGCTGTTGGTCGGGACGAAGAAGGGTGTGTTCATCCTCGACGAGGATGGCGCCGCAGGGGACGCGTGGCGCGTCCGCGGGCCGCTGTGCGAGGGGTGGCCGATCAACGTCGTGTGCCACGACCCCGCGACGGGGCGGCTCTATGCGGGCGGCGGCAGCCCCTGGTTCGGGGCCGCAGTGTGGCGCAGCGACGATCTCGGCGAGACCTGGACGCACTCGAGCGCGGGGCTCAACTACGGCGCCGACGAGCCGCCTCTCCGGTCGATCTGGCAGATCACGCCGGCACACGGCGCCCTGTACGCCGGCGTCGAGCCGGCCGGACTGTTCCGGTCGACGGACGGCGGCGTGACGTGGACGCACGTGGCGGGCCTGCGCGATCACCCCACGCAGCCGGGTTGGCAACCAGGCAACGGTGGCCTGATCTGCCACACGGTGCTCGCGCATCCGAATGACCCCGAGCGGATGTGGGTCGGGATCTCCTCGGTGGGCTGTTTCGCGACGGAGGACGGGGGCGCGACCTGGGAGGCGCGCAATCGCGGCGTGCGGGCGGACTACATGCCCGAGAAGTACCCGGAGACCGGGCAGTGCGTGCACAAGATGACGCTCGCGTCCGGCATGCCGGATCGGCTGTACCAGCAGAACCACTGCGGGACGTACCGGAGCGACGACGCCGGGAAGTCGTGGGTGTGCCTGGACGAGGGCCTCCCGTCGACCTTCGGGTTCCCGATGGTGGCGCACCCGCGCGACGCCGAGACCGTGTTCTCGGTCCCGCTCAACGGCGCGGAGCTCGGACGATTCGTGCCGGACGCGCGGATGGCCGTGTGGACGACGCGGGACGCGGGCCGGACGTGGCGCGACCTGCGCGACGGCCTGCCGCAGGAGGACGCGTACCTCGGGGTGCTGCGCGACGCGATGGCGGTCGACACGCTCGACCCGTTCGGCGTCTACCTCGGCACGAACACGGGACAGGTCTTCGCGAGCCGCGACGAGGGCGAGCACTGGACGCGCATCGCGGACCTCCTGCCGCCGATCTACTCGGTCGAGACCGCCGTCGTTTCCGCCTGACGTCGACGCCGATGGCGACGGTCGTGCTGCCACGCTCGCTGGTCGCGCTGTTCCCAGGCTCCGAGCGTCGGGTGTCGGTCGACGGATCGACCGTGCGCGAGGTGATCGACGCGCTCGACGCCCGGTGGCCCGGCATGCGTGACCGCCTCTGCATCCCGGGACCGGTGCTCCGCGAGTACATCAACGTGTTCGTGGACGCGCATCCGGCCGACCTGGCGACGCCCGTGCCGCCGGGCGGCACCGTGCACGTGCTCCCGGCCGTCGCGGGGGGTTCCCGCCCGGGCTGACGGCGAGACCGGTCGCCACTCGTCTCCGTCGGACGCAGGCAGGCGGCCGTGGCGAACGGCGCCCGACGGCGCGAGCCGGAGGCCGCCGTGCCGAGCCGGAGGCCGCGGTCGCGAACGGGCGCCCGCCGTCGCGAGCCGGAGCCCGCCAGCGCGCGCTACCCGGCCCAGACCGCGACGACGCCGCGCATCGTGCCGACGAGCACGCGGCCGTTCCACAGCGTCGGCGACGCGAAGTGGGGCACGGCGCCGACGGCGACGTGGCCCGTCGGCGTGCCGCTGCGCGCGGCGAGCCGGTAGAGGACGCCATCGGTCAGGTCGAGGCTCCAGACCGAGCCGCCCCCGACGACCGGCGGCCCGTTCGCGCCGCTCGTCGTGCGCCACGCCACCCGCATCGAGCCGTCCGTGCCGACGACCACCGCCCGGAGCGCGTCCGTGCACGGCACGTACACCGTCTGCCCGGCGACAGCCGCGGCCCCGAACGCTCGGCAGAGCGGGATCGACGAGACCTGCCCCCCGATACCGCCGAGCGAGCCCTGGCGCAGGGTGTAGGCGGTCCCGCCCTTGCCGTCGATGAACACGAACGAGTCGCCGAGGAGCGCCGGGGCGAGCGAGCCGAGGTCGGCGTCGGCCGCGTTCTCGCTCGACCATGTGGACGGCGCGAACCGCGACAGGAGGCGCAGCGATGGTGACAACTCGAGGACCGAGTCCGTACCGTCGTACGTCGTCGTCGAAGCGCCGTTCCCGACAGACACGTACAGGTTTCCGTCGGCGCCGACGGCGGGGCCGCCCGTCGCCCACACCCCTCCCATCCGGGCGGTCGGGACGCGGTACGAGACGGTCGGCCCGACGCCCGTGACCGGGACTCCGACGACCTCGCCGACGTACTGCCCGCAGTCGCCATCGAGGCCGCCCAGCCCGACGTAGACGTACCCGTTCGCGACCGCGAGGGCCGCCCGCTGCTGATGGGCCGCCGGGTCGTCGCCAGGCAGGTCGATGCCTCGGGACCAGCGAACTGCGCCCGTCCCAGGGTCCAGCGCGAACAGCACGTGACGGGGTCCGCTGACCTCGGCGACCGCGAACAGCGATCCGGTCGACCGGTCGTACGCCGGCGTGCCCGTGATGCCCAGCGGGTCTATGTTGCCGCACGGCAGCGAGGCGAGCGGGACCGGCGTCCCGAGGTGCCGGCGCCACGCGACGTGCCCGCTCGCCGCGAGCGCGTACACGCTGTCGTTCTCCGTCGCCGCGATGATTCGGCCACCCACGACGAGGGGCTCCGCGTACACCGCGCCGTCGAGCGCCGCGCTCCACTCGACCGTGAGGACGCCGGCCGGCTGGGTGAAGCCCGGGTCGCTGCCACTCCGCGCCGCGTCGCGGTGGTAGACAGGCCAGTCCGCCGGCGAGCCGGCCGCTGCGGCGGACGAGCCGGGGGTCGGCGCGGCGGTGCCGGCCGGAACGCCAGCCGGCGAAGACGCGACGGACGGAGCCTCCATGCTGGCCGTGGCCGGCGGCGACGGCCGCTGTGCCGACGGCGGCGGTGACGTGGACGAGCCCGAGCACGAGGCCACGAGCGCGAGCACGAGCGCCGGGCCGAGTGTTCGGGCGCCGGGCCTCGGACGAGTCCGCCGCGCGAGCACGGCCCACGGCCGGGGCGCCCGGGTGGACGCTCTTCGTGATCGCGCGCGGCCGACGTGTGCGCCGGCGATTCGGGTCACGCCGGGTCGCCGGGTTCCGGCCCCGTCGCGACCGGGTACCCTGCCGTGCTCCAATCGCTCCACGAGCCGACGTAGAGAATCGGGTCGGGGAGCCCGATGAGCCGCATCGCGAGCGCGTGGTGCAGCGCGGACGTCCCGCTCCCGCAGTACGTGACGACCTCGGCATCACCGTCCGCGCCGAGGGCGTGGAACCGCGCCGCGAGGACCTCCGGCGACAGGAACCGACCGTCCGGGCCGAGGTTCTCCTCGTACGGCGCGCTCACGGCCGTCGGGATGTGGCCGGCCGCCGGGTCGATCGGCTCGACCTCGCCGCGATAACGCGCGCCGGCTCGCGCATCGAGCAGCAGCAGGCTCCCGAGTCGCCGCCGGAGCTCGTCGCGGTCGATCGTGCCGGACCAGCCGGAAGCGGGCTCGAACCGGGCCTCAGGCCACGCCGGCACCTCCGTCACGAGCTGCCCGCCCGCCGCAGTCCACGCGCCGATGCCCCCGTCCAGCACCCGGACCCACGGGTGACCGAGCCGCTCGAGCATCCACCACAGCCGCGCACCGACCCAGCCCCCGGCATCGTCGTACGCGACCACACGGTGCCCAGGCCCGATCCCCGCCTGCCCCATCCGGCGCGCGAAGCCTGCAGGATCGGGGAGCGGGTGGCGTCCGGGCCCGTCGGGCGCGCTGAGGTCGTCGTCGAGGTCGAGGTGGATCGCGCCCGGCAGGTGGCCCCGGTCGTACGCGGCGCGCCCCTCCCCGTGACGGCCCAGGTACCAGCGCACGTCGACGATGCGCAGGTCGGCGTCGCCGATCGCGTCGCGGAGCTGCGCGACGTCGATCAGCGGCGAAGGCCTGCCCCCGGCAGCGACCGCCGCGGCTCGCCGGGCGTCAGTCGGTGGGAAGCTGGCCGCCAAGGAGCAGCGACAGCTCGTGGACCCGCTCGCGGGCGATCGCGGCGGGATCGGTCTGGATCGCGTTCTCGAGCGCCGAGGCGCAGCCGCAGGCGTCGCGCGGCGGGAGGCCGTCGGTCGCAAGCCGCGTGAGGATCGACCGCGCGGACGCCACGTTCGCGCCGAGGTTCGCGACGACCTGGGCGACGGTCACGGGCTCCTCGTCCTCGTGCCAGCAGTCGTAGTCGGTCGCGTAGGCGAGCATCCCGTAGCAGAGCTCGGCCTCGCGCGCGAGCTTCGCCTCGGGGAGCCCGGTCATCCCGATGACGCTCGCCCCCCAGCTCCGGTACAGGTTCGACTCGGCGCGGGTCGAGAACTGCGGCCCCTCCATCGCGACGTACGTGCCGCCACGGTGCACGCGTCGCGCGCGCTCCGTCCCCGCGATGCCCGCGTCGCGGTCCGACTCGCCGAAGACGGCGTCGGCGAGGTCCGCCAGCCGCGTCGAGAGCGTCGGGCAGAACGGGTCGGCGAACGCGACGTGGACGACGACGCCCTTGCCGTACAGCGTCGCCGGCCGGTCCTTCGTGCGGTCCATGAACTGGTCGGGGACCACGACGTCGCGTGGCCGGATCTCCTCCA